>JBOFDW010000164.1:0-12305 GCA_051647385.1 Fusobacteriaceae bacterium | reverse complement strand
AAAAGTTTTTGAAAATCATGCCCAAGCTGACCCTTTGCCCCAGTAATTAAAATCATTTTGACCTCCATAAAAATTCATACCTGATATTATACATTAATTATTTTGTTTTGGCTACACACAAAAACTTTAAATATTTTTTATTGGTACTCTTTTGGACTCAAACTTTTTCTCAAATTTAAAAATTTATTTAGAATTTCAACTGAAGTATTCAAAAGTTTTTCTTGTGGAAAATTTATTTGCTCAATAATTTTTTCAACAGCACCAAATTCTCCTATGTGACCGGAAAAATGCGAGTCGCTGTTAAGAACAAGATAGCCCCCATGCTTTTTTACTAACTCAGCAAGCTTCAAACAATTTGGTTCAGAGCCTTTTCTTGAATTTATAAAAGAACTATTATTTAATTCTATGGCAATATTTTTTTCTGCAGCTTCTTTGGCAATTTTTTCATAATCTATCGGAAACATAGGATTTCCCAAATGAGCAAGAATATCAGGATACTGAGATTTTATAAGTTTCAAAATTGCACCAGTATTTTTTTCAATTGATGATGAGTCACCGTAACATTCCATTCCGTGAAATCCAGCCAAAACAATATCCATCATATTATAAATTTTCGGATTAATATCCAGCTCACCGTGTTCATTTATTATATTTGCCTCCACACCTTTTAAAACTCTCATGTTTTCAAAATATTCTGGCAAAATACAAACGTTTGCGAGAGACCACCAGTGAGGGCTGTCCTCCAAAGCTGGTCCATGATTTGTTATTGCAATGACGTCCATTTTTTTTCTGAGAGCTGCTGCAACATTTTCCTCAAAAGTACTATACGCATGTGGATTTGCATTTGTGTGAATGTGTAGGTCGATTTTGTATTTCATTTTTACTCCTTAAAATATTTTTTGATTTTATTAAATTATTTTTATTCAAATATTTTTATTTTTTAATATAATCTTAACTGTTCATAAAATCTCTCTGAAAGATTTCCAAAAGAAATTCCAACAAGTTTTATATTTTTCATTTCTTCATCCAAAGAAGAATAAATATTATTATATGTATCAAAAAGTCTTTCACGATTATTTGTTGGTGCTTGCAAAGAAAAAGATCGAGTTATTAATCTGAAATCGTCAAATTTTATTTTTATAACTACTGTTCTGGCAAAAAGTTTTGCATCAATTAGGCGCTCATAAACTCTCTCAAAAAGTATTTCAAGCTCACGCTCAACTTCAGAATCATTTGCGAGAGCCATCCTATAAGTATTTTCATTTCCTATAGAATGAGTCTTTCTCTGATATTCAACTTCACTATCATCAAGTCCTCTGCAAAAATAATATAACATATTTCCACGTGATTCGCCAAATTTACTTCGTAACTCATAAGTTGAAATTTTATAAACATCATTTACTTTTAATATATTTTCTTTAGTTAAAACTTCTACAAATTTTTTCCCAACTCCAGGAATAATTTTAACTGGTTTATCTTTTATATAATCTATAAATTCTTGCTCATTCTTTATTATAAATATTCCTGCAGGTTTATTTACGTCACTGGCAATTTTAGCAGTGAGTTTATTGTATCCTATACCAACAGAACAAGTAAGTCCAGTTATCTTAAATATTCTCTCTTGGAATTTTGTAGCAAAATCTTCCCAATTTTTATATTTATTTATAATAAAAGTTATGTCAACATAGCCTTCATCCAAAGAAATAAATTCAACTTTGTGTGTAATTTTTTTTACCAAACTTTGAATGATTTCAGACGCTTCTAAATATAAATTTTTGTTTGTTGGAATGACCACAAGTTTTGGACAAAGTTTTCTTGCTTCAAAGACTGGCATAGCAGATTTTATTCCAAATTTTCTTGCTTCATAACTTGCCGTTGTAACTATGGAAGTTCCAACGACCATTGGAAGACCACGAAGTTTTGGATTATTTTTTATTTCCACAGAAGCGAAAAAAGCATCCATGTCATAATGCATAATCGTGCGTTTAGACATTTTCAACGAGCTCCTTTAATTTATAAAGAATAATTCCAGTAGCAACTCCAACATTTAAAGATTCTGCTTCTCCATAAATTGGAATAATTATTTGTTCGTCAGCCACAGATATAAATTTATCCGAAACTCCAGCACCTTCAGAACCAAACACAAAAATATTTTTATCAGAAAGTTTCATATTAGTATATGATACAGACTTTTTATCAAGAGCCGTAACAAAAATTTTGTAATTTTTTTCTCTGGCAAAATTTATAATTTCTGAAGCTGAGGACATAAAAATATTAACGTGCAAAATTGAACCCATAGAAGACCGCACCACTTTTTCTGAATATGGATCGACAGTTCCATCAGTAAGTACAATATTTTTGAAGCCAGCACAATCACAAATTCTTATAATTGTTCCCATGTTTCCTGGGTCTTGAATTTTATCCAATATTATTAAGTCACTATTTATTCCTGAACATTTATTATTATCAAAATCAAGATTATTTGAATCTGACTCTTTAGCTTCTTGTTCACAATTTTTTCTTACAGGATTTTTAGACTCAAAATTGATGCTGGAAAGTTTCAAATTTTTTATTTCGTAAATTAAAATTATACCTTGAGAATTTTCTTGGCTGGAAATTTCATCAAAAAGTTTTTCTGTGAACTCAAATTTATCACAAGAAAATTTATCCAAAAGTTTTTGAGTATCAGAATAATTTAAGTCTAAGTTTTCTCGCAAAATAATATATAGTGGCGAAATATTATTATATCCAAGAAATTTTTTCCCCTCAGCAATGTACAAAAGTTCTTCTTGGCGAAATTTTTTATGCTTTAACTTCTTAATCTTTTTATAAAAAATATTCTCGCTACTTATAATTTTTTTCATATGCCCCTCAAATTATTTCTAAAATTCTTTATAATTATTTTTCATAAATTATATTCTAAATTTATTTTTCATATTTTTTGAATAATAATATTATACTACAAATTTGTATTATGTTGCACGAAATTTTTTAGTCGTAAAAATTTTTTAGAGTCAAAAGTCTGAAAGTATGTTAAAATATAAAATAAAAATTTATGATTGCAACAAATATAACGGGAGAAATGTTAAGATGAATACTTTTAGCTATATTAGATTTTTGCAAAAAATAAAGAGCAATCATGTTCCGTCTGAAGTTAAAATTTCTAAGATGGGGATTTTGGCTGTAAGAATTGCACAAGAATATTCAAGGCGTGTTGATATCCTTGACGAATCTGCAACTTCAAAACTTTTTAATATTCATACAACTTCTTTGAATGCCGAACCAGTTCATCTGCTCAGATTACTTCCGCCCTCTGACCAAATTTTCCAGTTGCTGGAATATTTTGATAATGAGCCCGCTTCTACAACATATCTTCACCAACTTTATAGAGGTTGCTTGAAAAATGGTGAAGAAGTTGCCATAAAAACTATAAATGCAAGAGCTAAAGCTAAACTTTTGAAAGAACTTGCTCGCGTGCGAAAAGGTATGAAAACTTGCAAAATATATTTTCCAAAACTCTATAAAAAACTTATGGTTGAAGAAATTTTTGATATGGTTGAAACAAATAATTTGAGCAGGCTGAGTTTTGATGCTGAAATAAAAAATAGCATCTTGCTCAATGAAATAAAAATTGCCAATGAAGAAAAATATAATCTTAAGAGATTGCATTTTCCAAAAATTTTCAAACAATATTCCACAGATAAATATTTACTCCGTGAATTTCTTGCTGGGCAAAGTGTTTATAACTTAATAGATATGAAATCTATGAAATATTTTGATGTGTTGGAAATTATTAGGCTACAATTTTTTTACATGTTTATAGCTGGAAAATATCATGCGGATTTACACAGCCAAAATATTTTGATCGCTTATGATGACTTGATAACTTTCAAAGATTGTTATGGAATTACTGAACTAGATGATGTTACACGGAAAAATCTTTTCTGGTTTTTATATTCTCTACTTAAAAAAGATTATGAAACTATGGAAAAAAGTTTGATTAATCTTGCAAAAGAATCTGACATGATTCCAATTTTGGACGAAAAAATACAACTGGTCTGTCACAATTATCAGAAAAAAGATATTTTTTTATGGCAACTTATTTTGAAAATTTTCAAGATAGCATCAGGATACGGCATGAATTTTGAGCCTGAAGTTTTTTTGTTTTGCAAACCAATTACTCGGATTGAAGAAATGGTTTATAAAGTTATCCCACATGCAAATTTTTTGGTTGACCTCCAAAAGATTTTGGAAACATTTAAAGACGATCCTCTTCTTGACATTAATTTAGAATAATATAAAAAAGAGATAAATATTATAAATAAAAATTTATTATTGGAATTTATTATTAAAATTAAAAACAAAAAAAATATTTTAGCTAGAAGTTTTCTTCTGGCTTTTATTTTGAGCAAAAAAAATACTTAAATATTTACGCATATAATATTTTGTTTTAATTTATCAAAAACTATGTTATTATTTTTTTTGTAGAGTACAATAGTTTTTGTTATATATTTTAAAACGGGTAAACTATTTTGAAAGGAGTGAAAAAGAATTAACATGAAAACAATTTATCTCGCCGGGGGATGCTTTTGGGGAGTCGACGAATATTTTAGAATTTTGAAAGGAGTTATTGATACAGATGTTGGCTATGCAAACAGTGATATAGTTTCTCCAACTTACGAGCAAGTTTGCTCTGGGAAAACAAATGCTGTGGAAACTTGCAAGGTAATTTTTGATGAGTCAGAAATTTCCTTCAAAAATTTATTGGAACATTTTTTCAAAATTATAAATCCAAATATTATAAATCGTCAAGGAAATGATATTGGTACGCAATATCGTTCTGGAATTTATTTTCAAAGTCCAATTGACGAAAAAGAAATTATGGATTTTATTTCAGAAGTTCAAAAAAATTATAAAGAAACAATAGTTACAGAAGTAAAAGTTTTACAGAGTTTTTTCTTGGCGGAAGATTATCACCAAGATTATCTAGTGAAAAATCCTAACGGATATTGTCATTGTTCTCACGAAATAAATGAGCTCAAAAAACAGCAAAAAATTAAAAAAAACTTTGAGAAAAAATTTTAACATATATTTGAGAGTGTATTTTAAATAAAATTAAAAAATCAAGGAGAACTATTAGTGAAAAAATTTTTAATAATAATCGGTGTAGTAATTTTAGCGTCAACAATTATTTTTGGAGTAAATATTTTTAGACGTGGCTCAATGATGAGTGGTGGGCATCAAATGATGCACGGACAAATTGCAGATTCTAACAGTCAAATTTTCCAGCAAAAAGATTTTGAGCGAAAACTTTTAGTACCACCGATGCTTGAAGGTACATTAAAAAATGGCGTGCGTGAATTTAACATAGAAACACAAAACGGTGCATGGGAATTTATCACTGGATTAAAAACAAAAACTTTTGGATATAACGGACCAATTTTAGGACCAGTTTTAAAAATTAATAGCGGAGAACAAACTCGTATCATAACAAAAAATTCTCTCAATGAAATAACTACTGTTCATTGGCACGGTGCTGAAGTTGATGGTAAAAATGACGGAGTTTTTAATTCTAACATTGCTCCTGGAAAATCTCGGACAGTTGAATTTACGCTTGACCAACCTGCTGCAACTTTATGGTTTCATCCTCATACTTCTGGAAAAACCGCTAGTCAAGTTTATTTTGGACTTGCTGGATTTTTATACTTGGAAGATAATAATACAAAAAAAATTCCTATTCCAAATATTTATGGCGTGGATGATTTTCCTGTTGCAGTTCAAGAAAAAGTTTTTGGTACAAACGGCGAACTTTTTTATAGCGTAACTGCGATGGAAGAATTTCACGGTAAAATTGGTGGAACATTAATAGTCAACGGAATTTCTAAACCTTATGTAGAAGTTCCACGTGGAATTGTTCGTCTAAGACTTTTAAACGGAAGCAATGCCAGCCCATATCTTTATGATTTTGGCGTAATGAACTTTAGTAAAATTGCAAGTGATGGAGGATTTTTAAATGCTCCAATTAATATGAATAATATTTTGCTTGGTTCTGGGGAACGTGCAGAAGTTTTAATTGACACAACAAAATCTGGATCTACTTTTTATATGATGGTTAACGGACAAAAAGCACTTGAGATAAGAGTTAAAGGCGATGCAAAAATAAAATCTATTCCAAAAACTTTGACTCCAATGCCAGCAGTTACCCAAGAAATTTTAAAACAAGTTAAAGTTAACAGAGAATTTGTGCTTAGCTCAGATATGGGAAGTATGAGAAATCTTATTAACGGAAAAACTATGGACATGAACAGAATTGATTTTACAGCCAAGAAAAATATTTATGAACTTTGGACTGTGACTAATCAAGCTGGTATGATGGGCATGGCACATCCATTTCATATTCACGGAGTACAATTTAGAGTTATAGAAAGAAACGGTGTTACAGTTGACAGTTCAAAACTTGAGTGGGAAGATACGGTACTTTTACAGCCGGGAGATACTATAAAAATTTTATTAAAATTTGAAAAGACAGGCGAATATGTGTATCACTGCCATGTCCTCGAACATGAAGAAGCTGGCATGATGCTGAAATTTGTCGTGACAGATTAAAAAAAATAAAGATTTACTAAAGAAAAAAATCTGGCTAATTTTATTTAGTCAGATTTTTTTCTTGCATGCAAATTATTTTACTCACAAATTATTTTTATTCATAAATTTTAAATTAAAAATTTTTCCTAAAACTTTTTAAGCTCTCGCTCTTTTAGCATACCGTTTTTATAACTAGCCAAAAGTTGTTGCAAATCTTTGACTTGCTCGGCAAGTTCTTTTCCGATATCAGTATCTTTCACACGTATCCTTTCTCTTCTCTGCTCCAAAATTTCTGCCACAGAATGTATGTCGAGACAATCTCCAACTGCATTTTCAACATTACCAAAAGGTTCGTGTGAGACAAGTTTTAGTCCGTGAGAATTATAAATCAAAGTGTAGCCAGCAATACCAGTTTCTTTTTGATAGGCTTTTGAAAATCCACCGTCAATGAGCAAAAGTTTTTTGTTAGCCTTTACAGGAAGTTCACCCTTGCAAACTTTTACTGGGACGTGTCCATTTATTATATGAGACTCATTTCCGTTAAGACCAAAATCTTGCATAATTTCCGTGAAAATATTTTCGTTGTCATAAAAACTATAATACGGATTTTTAATTTCTTTGTGAGGTTTTTTATCAGCTATAAAATATCGCTCGAAAGTTCGCATTTTATCTTTTCCAAAAAGCGGAGACTTTTCTCCACACCACAAATACCAAAAGAAATCTAATTTCTTTTCATCGTTTTTATCAAAAAAAGCTTCACGAACTATTTGGTCACAAAAATCAAAATATTTTTTACCACTTATTTTTTCACCAAAAATATCTAGCTCATCAAATTCTCCCGAACTTTTCATAGGGACACATCCGTGATAGAGCAAATTGGAATTACACACCAAATATATATTTCCTTTGGAAAATAAAAATTCTATGTGCTTGCGAAGTTTGTCGCTGTTTGCAAATCCAAGTTGCAACCTGTACAAAACTTCTTCTTCCTCTTCAGAAAGTTTATCTGGATTATTTTTATCAATGGTCGGAAAATTAAAACTAGTTAGCTCGTATTTTTCACCGTCAACTTCAATAGTTTTCTCTTCCCAATTAATTTTATCAAAAATTAATCGGTCTTGCATTTTATATTCAGGATTTCTTTTTATAATTTGACTTTCGATTTTAAATTGAATAATAGATATCGCTTTATGCATTTTAGCAAGAATTTTTTCGTTCTTGTCACTATATTGACCAGTATTTTTTGGAATAAATTCTGAGCAATCATCATCAGAATATTTTTCCATAGCAAAAGTTGCAAGTGGCAAAATATTTATTCCATAAATATCTTCTAGCAAATCCGTGTTTCCATACCTGAGACAAATTCTCACAACATTTGCAACTGAACCCAGCTGACCAGCCACAGCCCCCATCCACAAAATGTCATGATTCCCCCATTGGATATCAACGTTGTGATAATCAATTAGAGTATCCAAAATTTTATGCGGTGCAGGACCTCGATCAAAAATATCTCCAATAATATGAAGCCGATCAATCGTGAGTCTTTGTATCAGATTTGCAATTGCCACGATAAATCTTTTGCTGGTGTCAGTCTCAACTATTGTGGAAATAATATTTTTAACATATTCTTTATTGTTGGCGATACTTTCTTTCTCATGGATGAGCTCTTGAATTATATATGAGAATTCTTTTGGCAAAGCTTTCTTAACTTTTGAGCTGGTATATTTTGATGATACAATCCGCAAAATTTTCATGAGCCTTTCTATAGTTGTCAAATACCAGTCGTTTATATTTCCATGCTTGGGATAATTTTTACGAATCATCTCAATTTTTTCTGCTGGATAATAAATTACAGTTGCAAGTTGTTTTTTTTCTTTATCGCTAATAGTATCCTTAAAAATATCTTCTATTTTATTTTTTATAACTCCAGAACAATTTCTGAGCACGTGATTAAACGCGTCATATTCTCCGTGAATGTCTGTCAAAAAATGTTCTGTGCCTTTTGGTAAATTTAAAATCGCCTGCAGATTTATTATTTCCGTGGCTGTCTCTGATATTGTTGGAAATTTTTCTGATAATAATAATAAATATTTCATCTCAAGAGAATTTTTCATAAAATTATTACCTCCATGTTTCCTCACTCATTTAACTTTTGAATCTATTATTTTTTACACTAAAAAAATTTAAGCTCTAATATTTTTTTACGCTCTTTTGTCCAAAAACTTTTTTAAAAATAAAACTATTGCACCATTAATAATTATACCAATTATTCCATCCAAGAAGCTAAGCTTCACCATTTCAATTGCATAATTCGCAATGAAGAAAGTTAAAATCACAGGCGAAATTCTTGCAACAACGAGCCGCCAGAAAATATTTTTGATTGGCAACCAGACGAAAACAAGTCCTTCAAAAATTAGTGAGTATGCAATGATTGATGTTGGCATTTTAAAAATCAGCATATTTAAAAGTGGGGAAAGAATTGCGATGATGGTCAAATATTTTTTGTCCAAAAAAAGTGTCCCAATAGTTAGCGACAAATATATCGGCAAAAATTTCTTTCCGTTTATTCCAGCCAAGTGAAAAACAAATGGAAATAAAATACTTGTCCCGATTAGTATAGCTAAAAATTTTTCTTTAACAAAATTTCCTTTTAAAATTTTTTCCATAAATATTACCTCCAGATTTTTTTATATTTATTTTTTTACTCTAAATATTTTCATCTAAAATTTTCGCTAACTATTTTTTTAAATATTCTCGCTTATTATAACTTTTTCTACTCGTTCTCCACTAGTAAAAATTACAACTAATATTCCTGCAATTATAATTATTGAACCAAATATTTGTTTGGCTGTAATATCTTCACCAAAAGCACAAGCTGCACCAATGGCTGCAACTGGTTCAAGAAGGTAAATTAAAGTTGCGTGGAGAGTTGGAATTTTAGGCTGAATTTTATTTTGCATTATCATTGCAAAAATTCCCGGTACAAAAATCAAGAATACCATGTACCACAAAAATTTAGCAGAAAAAATAATCGCTGGCATTTTCATGAATAACGTAAACGGCAATGCAAAAATTCCCATCATGAAAAGTTGAAGTATCGTCAGCAAAATTGGATCAACATTTGGCGAAACTTTTCCGAGAAAATAAATTTGCACAGCAAAACATATTGTAGAAGAAAAAACTATGAGCTCTCCAATTCCAATCGTATAATTTTTTGTCGCTGACATTATAAACAGTCCAGCAAAGGCAACAGCTATCCCAAGAATAGTTTTTACACCTGTTCTTTTTTTATCTGCAAAAAATTCTATAATAGGAATTATTGTAATTGTCATCCCAGCAATGAGCCCAGTATTTGATGGCGAACTTTTTTCTAGACCTACCATTTGTAAAATAATTCCAAGTGCTGTTGGAATTCCTATCCACATCATCCCTTTTAATTCTGCTGAACCAATATTTTTTAGCCTCTTAAAACAAATCAGTGCTAAAATTATTCCTGAAACTAAATATCTAATTGCCACGAACTGATACGGCGACATTTCTTTTAATAAAACTGCGGACACAGGAAAACTTATTCCCCATGTGCAAGCCGTAAAAGAAAGTAACCAGTATGCTGAACTATTATTCTTAAATGCCTTCAACAAAGTTAACAACCCCTAAAAAGTTTTCTAAATATTTCAAATATTTTATATTATAGCACGACAAATTTTAAAGTTCTCAAATTTTTTCAAAGTTTTTTTGAAATCCAACTTGGCGAACTTTATAAGATTCCATGCTAAAATTATTTTCTCCCATGATTTTTTTTATTCGCTCAAAATCTTGAAGCTCAGCTTTTATTGAAAGCCCGCAACTTGCTTTTAGTTGTGGAGGCAACGGAATAATTCTGCAAACTATTCCACACTGCACAAAAATATTTTCTGCTTTCATAACCAAATGAGTCGAATCAGCCGCCAACAATAAAAAAGTTTTCTCCATCATGGTTTTATTATTTTTTCCCCTTTCATCTGCATGTTCAAAATATTATACATGTTCGTTATTGTCCCAACTTTTATTTGTTCGGTCACATGATAATAATTTGCACAAGCTCCACAGCAATAAATTTCAACACCCATTTCTTGCAACTTTTTCAAATCTCCAGCTGAAGTTGTATCTTCAACTGCCATAAAAACTCCACGATTGTACATAATAATTTTTTGTGGTAATTCTTCAAGCTCAGTCAAAGTATAAATAAAATTTTTGAGTAAAGTTTTACCAAGCTCTTCATCGCCTCGACCCATAGTATCAGATTCGATAACAACTATTATGTTTCCCTCGTTATAATTTTCTATTGCTGCTGCATTATTATTTTTTTCTTTGATGATGCGAAATTTAAAATGGCTTTCTTCCTTCACGACGTCATATTTCATTTTTAATTCAACGCAAAATTTTTCCAAATTCTGAACTGAAATTTCATTGTCAATCAGAACCAAGACCTCTCCACTTTCAATTTCTTTTAGAGCATTCTTTGTCATGATAATTGGAATCGGACAAAGTTTCCCTAAGGCATCAACTGTTTTCATTTTGTTTCTCCTTTTTTGCTTGATGATAAATATTTGCGATACCGACATAACAAATTATAGAATAACGAATTCCCAAGATAACCAAAATTATTGAAAAAATAAAACTCAAAAGCATAAGTACAGCACTAAATCCAGTAATAATCTGCTGATTATGCGGAATTATAAACCTTGGCAAAATGGTTAAAATAAAGAACCCTATAAAAATTGGACCAAGCATATAAAAATTAAATTTAACAATTTTTCCTTTGATTCCATCTGTTAATCTTTTACTTTTTTCTATTGCTTCTTTTGCAGATAGTTTTTCATTTTCCAATTGAATAAAAAAACAAAAAGAATAAGATATAGATTTTATTATCCCTGGCACAATAAAAAGTAAAGCCCATAAAGAAGTAAAAAAATAAAATCTAAAACATATTTTTATTGAGGTCCATATTTTTGTGAAACCATAAAAAATATCACTTAATTTAATTTTTTTTGTTTTTGAAATTTCTAAAAGTACTTTAGCAAATCCATAAATTAAAATAAACGATAGAATAGACTGAACAATAGAATACAAAATATTTATAGGTGTTAGCTGTTCTCTTATAACTTTTCCCATTATTGAAAAATATTCGGAAATATTTTTTGGCATTGAAGATGTACTTGTACTTGTTTTCATCAAACCATCGCCATAAAATGCAATAGTAAAAGATACTGTTATCATCATAATTACAACAATAATGTTAGCCAAAATAAATTTTCTCTAATTTCCCTTCAACTGTTCTGTCGATAAAACTTTTAATTCTTTACAAGTGTACATAAATTTCCTCCGTTTATTTTTGATTTTATTTTTTTCTTAAAACTTTTATATTAAATTTATTTGAAAATTTTTTAAAATTTTAAGTGCTAATTTAATTTAATTTAATTTAATTTAATTTAATTTAATTTAATTTAATTTAATTTAATTTAATTTAATTTAATTTAATTTAATTTAATTTAATTTAATTTAATTTAATTTAATTTAGCTTTTCTTTTTTTGCTTGATTATAAATATTTGCAAGACCAAGTCTTATCATCGGGTCAACATAAAATGCTGTTATAATAAAAATCCCAAGAAAAATTGCATACATAACTAAAGTTGTGTCAGAATAACTTTTCTTATAATAATAGCTAAAAATAAAAAAT
>JBOFDW010000163.1:0-7618 GCA_051647385.1 Fusobacteriaceae bacterium | reverse complement strand
GTCTCCCTATCTTCTCTTCAAGTTCAGTTAGTTCAATAAATTTTTGGCAATCTTTTTCTATCTTACCTTGATATGACGGAATTTTATCCGCAAGTTTTTTTACCTCTGCAACATCTTTTTCCCAGTCGCCCCAAGTTTTATAGATGTCCTCAAGGTTCCACTTATATTTTTTATCTATTTCTTCACGTTTTAAAATTTTGGTTACCTCCTTTATTCTTATATATTAATTTATATTTTATCTTTAAAAAATATTAAATATTTAAAAATTTATTTATCTTGCGGTAAAATCTTGTTTAATATTATTCCTATTACAGCAGCAATTGCAAGACCTGAAGCAGAAATCGAAGTGTCAAGCCCAGAGGAAGAAACAGTTTTCCAGATAACAACATTGTCAATTGCAATTCCTAGCACGAAAATAAGTGACGCTATAAGCAAATTTCTTGAGTGAGAAAAATTTATCTCAGCCTCAATCAAAGTTCTTACACCAACTGAAGCAATCATTCCAAACAAAATTATTGACACACCGCCCATTACTGGTGCAGGAATTGTCTGTAACATTACGCCAAACTTTCCAAATATGCTGAGAAAAATTGCAAGTACAGCAGCTATTCTCAAAATTGACGGGTCATAAACTTTTGTAACTGCAAGCACGCCAGTATTTTCACCGTAAGTTGTGTTGGCAGGTCCGCCCAAAAATCCAGCAGCAATTGTTGCAAGTCCATCACCCATAAGAGTTCTGTCTATCCCAGGATCTTTGAAAAAGTCTTTCCCTACAACTGCACCGTTGGTTGTGATGTCTCCTATATGCTCAATGAACACTACCAAAGCAATTGGTGCTATTGCAATTATTGCTGTGATGGAAAACTTTGGCAAAGAAATTATTGAACCAAAGGCTTCTGGTGAAAAACCTATCCACGCAGCATTTCTTATTGCGTCTAAATCCACCATGCCAAAAGCCATTGAAATTATATATCCAAAAATTACTGATATAAGTATTGGTACAAGTCTGAAGAAAGATTTTCCTATGACTGAAATTGTTACCATGGAAACAAGCACAGCAAGTGCAACTGCCAAACTTTTCATATTAAAAGCTCCGTTGGAATATCCTGCCATTTGAAGAGCGACTGGACTGAGTCGAAGTCCGATAACCATAATAATTGGTCCTACAACAACAGGCGGAAAAAACGAACGAACTTTCGCAACACCAAAAGTTCTGATTGCAAGTGACATCATCAGATAAATTATCCCAGCACAAATGACTCCACCCTTGACAAAACTAATACCTTCATCTTTCAGCACAACAGATAACGCACCGATAAAAGCAAAAGATGAGCCTAAAAATACTGGAACTATCTTTTTTGTGCAGTAGTGAAAAATTAAAGTCCCAACACCAGCAGTCATAAGAGCCACTGACGGATTCATCCCTGTCAAAAAAGGTACGAGCACCGTAGCCCCAAACATTGCAAGCACGTGTTGCATACCCAGAATAAGTTTTGTCTTCTTGTTAATCATAAATTTCCTCCTAATTTTTTTTTACACAAATCAAATCCCCTGATGTATATTTCACTGTGGCAACAGAATTTGTGATAATATTTCCAACGCATATTGTATCGCCTTGAGCAAGATTATAATTTTTCAGTGGATATTTAAACCCTTCAAGAGAAATGTTTTCAACTGAACCACTTAGAGGAAAGAAAGAAATTTTCTTTCCAATGAGGTCTTTAAAGGCAAAATTTTTCTCAGCATAAAAAATCGACTCACGCTCTGTGAGAAAAATAATTTTCTTATACTTATATGTTACCAGCAAATTTATATTTGTAAACTGATGGTCTACGTCCCCACCAAGCCCACCGATAATAAATATTTGTTCATATTTTTCTTGCTCGGTCAAATATTTTACAAGAGCTCCACCGTCGGTAAAATCTTTCTCAACAGGGAATTTTCTCAGTATAATTTTGCCGTCAGAAATTATTTGAGCCAAATCTTTTTCATCGATTGAATCCATGTCGCCCCAAAGTTCCATTGGAGTCAAACCTAGATTTTTAGCTATACTAAAACCGCCGTCTGCACAAAAAAAATCACCTGAATTTTCAGAAATGAAATTCAAGTAAAATTTTTCGCTTCCTAATAATTCACCGTTCAAAAAAACATAAGCTAAATTTTTTGGCACTAATCATCATCCTCACTAGTCTCAACCACAATAAAAACAGGCACATGGTCAGAAACATTTTTTCTACTACCTGCAAAGTCTCCCCCTGTAAAATCATAAATCCCACTTTTACCTATGAATTCTTTCGTATACTTTTTCGATAAAAATATATTGTCATAAGAATTTGCAAAATTCTTCATCCCAAGAGACGTTTTTATCTTTGGGTCAACAGCAAAAACTATACTGTCATCATTGGCGAAAAAATTTCCAAAAGCTCTATCATCAGCTGGCAAATTAAAGTCGCCACCAATTATTATATCTTGTTCTTTCTTATCAAAATTCTGAAAATAATTATACACGTCATTATAATTCATAGCCTCAGCTCGCCTCTGACTAACATTCTTACCAAAAACAGAGTGCGACACAGCCATTATAAAATCAAACTTGTCTATTTTGAACATCACAGCATATGGAGGTCTCACAAACTTATTCGCTTCATCAGGAAAAAATCCAACCTCTTTCACAAACTCAACTGTGTCAGTCTGCCAAACAAATCCGTAAAATTCTTTATAACTTCCAGAACCTTGACCGTAAGGAGAAATATTATAGTCCCAATCTTCACCGCTAACTTTTTCCAGTGTGTCAACAAGTTCTTCCAGACCTTCACGTTTCATTACCTCAATTAATCCAACCAGCTTAAATTCTTTCATGGCTTCGGCAAGTTTCACATAGTCTTTTTTGTTTGCACCAAGTCTCAATACATTGAATGAGGCTATAACTTCTTGCTTTGAAAAAGCAATGGAACTGCAAAGCAAAAATATTGCCACTATGAAATGTGTGCCTCTAAATTTTTTCATGAATAAATTCTCGCTTTCAGAAATTTTTAAGTATGAATAGCTTTAAATATTTTTGAATAAATATTAGGTAACTACAAATAATTTTGTCGCTTTGAGAAAAATTTACTCATAACATTTTATCATGGAATAAAAGTTCTTGCACAAAAATATTCGCAAATTCCTACTGAGCAAAATATGCTATCAGCAACTTTATTGTTTCCAAAACTCCATCAACATGAGTCCGCTCATAATGATGAGATGCCTCAACACTTGGTCCAATACATGCTATCCGCAAATCTTTTCCTTGCAAAACTGCTGAGCTAGCATCTGAACCATATTTGTTATAGATATCAAGAGTATATTTTATGCTATTTTTATCTGCAAGCTCTATTAGCTTCTTGTTCATTTTCACGTCATAAATGGTACGGCTATCTTTCATGGTGATGGCAACTTTTCGCTCATCACCCATTGCGTCAGGTGCAACAAGTCCAACATCCAAAGATACAAGCTCGAGGACATCTTCTGGGAACACAGAAATCCCGTGTCCAATTTCTTCGAAGTTGGCAAAATAGAGGTACAGCTTGTTGGCAGGCTTCAAATTGTTTTCGCTCAAATATTTTATGTAGCCGAAAAGTTGTGCGACACAAATTTTATCGTCAAGGTAACGAGATTTTATGTAGCCGGATTTTGTGATGACAGTTCGAGTGTCGAAGGATACGCAGTCGCCGATTTTTATCCCGAGTTTTTCCGTGTCAAGAGCTGATGAAACATTTTCGTCTAATCTCACTTCAATAGTTTCGGACGTTCTGACAATTTCACGGGCTTCTTCGCCGTAGGTATGCACCGAAGATTTCATGGGAATGAGAGATCCAGAATATTTTTCGCCGTTGAAAGCATGGACAGTTAAGTTTTCAGCTTCAACCCCAGCCCAATTTATTCCCCCCATGTTCACAAGTTCAAGTCTGCCGTTGGATTTTATCCGCTTGACAATTCCGCCCAATGTGTCGATGTGTGCTGTAATCATTTTTGCGGTGGAGTTATCTGCTCCAGATATTTCTGCAACCACTGCCCCTTTGTTTGTGTAAGAATATTTCACTCCAAATTTGTCGAGTTCAGAAGCAATTCGAGCTGATGCTTCGTCGGTAAATCCTGTTACACTTGGTATTGCCAAAATTTCTTTGGTAAAGTCAAGGACATATTCCATGTCAATGTTTTTCATGTGGACTCCTTTTATATGATTTTATTTTTATGAACAAATTTATTTTACCACTGTGGATCAAATCTTTTAATGGCACGTATTGTTTTGTAAGTTCCGAGATATACAAGCATTTTCTCGAGCAAAGAAAAGACTGCGTTGAAAAAATTCTTGCTCTGAATCTCTGCTAGTGGGCTTAGAGATTTTATATAATCTGTCAAAGTATTGTGAACTTGCTCTATTACGTCATACCAAGTAAAACCATTATGCCAAAAATTATCGATATCTGAAATTAACACTAGCTGAGACAATAAAAATAATACAACAGAAGTTTTCAGTGTGAACAAAACTGCTTGCATCCAACTTAGACCATCATTATTAGATATTTTATTGAACCACAAAATTATTCCCTCACTGTAATTTTTCCCTTCTTTTAGTTCATTGCGATAAGACTCAATTTCTTTTTTCGACATCTTGTTAGCAAGTATTTCATCATGAATTTGTATGGCTAAATATTTTAACGTTCTCCAAGTTTTTCTATTAGCTTTTTCTATCCGATCATAAATTTCATCTCTCATTATTAAAAAGCCATTTTCTACTTTGTATCGTATATTATCTAATTTCAACTCTTCAACTTTGTCTATATTAAAGTAAAGATATTTTTCAAATAAAGTCTCGCTAAAATTTGCGACAGATTTTTCAGCTCCATCATATGCAGCAAAATATGCTTCATTAAAATTTGCATTACTTTTAAAATTTGCACTAGAGAAGTTTGCTGATTTTTTAAAAATAGCCTTTAAAAAATCAGCGTCTCCATAAAAAGATGCAAGATAAAAATATGCCTGACATCTAAAAGTTGCTTGAAAAAACATTGCGTCATTTTGAAAATTTGCGTGAAAAAAATTTGCGTCATCATTAAATATTGTGCCAAAAAAATTTACGTTGGATTCAAAAGTTACATTAGAAAAATCTACGTCTCCGCTAAAAGTTGCACTGGAAAAATCTGCCTTTTCTTCAAAAATTGTATGTCCATAATCAGAAGAATCTTTACTGCTACTGCTAGCTACAAAATATGATGCCTTATTAAACTCTACATTCTTTTTAAAGCTTGCTCCAATAAAATCTACTTTTTTAAATTTCACATCAGAAAATTTTGCCTTTTCTTTAAAGCATGTTCTTGTAAATTTTGTATATTTAAAAAAAGGTGACCTAGAAAAATCTACCTCTCCATCAAAAGTTACATCAGAAAAATCAGTTATATTTTCTACTACAAGCCTTCTGACTTCTCTACAAACTGCTTCAGGCAAAATAATTCTATCATAATGTTCACCACTAAATTTTCTCTCATACTCAAATTTCTCAATACCCCAATTATTCTTACACTTCTCTTCAATTAACTTATGACTACCGCTCAGTTCATCTCTTTCCTTTCCTACTGGAACATATCTCTCCCTAACTTTCTCCTCTTCCACTCTCGCCCTCCCGAAAAAATTCTACTATTGAAAATATTATACTACACATGTCTCTTTATTTCCAACGACAAATTACAGAAAAAGAAAAAGGATATACTCAATCGAGTATATCCCGCCCCTCTAGTCCAAAACTGCTTTAATCTTTTTGCTCTAAATCCTTTTCCGCCAAATCCTGCTCACGCTTTTTCTTACGAGGAGAATTCCCTCTCCCACTTGGTCGCAAAATCCTAATCACCACTTCAGCAAGTAGTTGTAGCACTAAAAATAATTTGCTCATACTATGCACCTACTGGTTTTGCTGGGAAATAGTCCGAGAAATATTGGAAAGTTACCACATTCATCTTAGCCGTCTCAATATTTCTTAGTATCGATCCACTCACACTCACATCTTTCGTGCATTCCTTTATCCATTCCTCATAATTCGCGTATGCACTGTCAGCTGGAAGCGGTTCTCCTGCTGCACTCATTCCTTCAACTGCATTCTTAAGTGCCGTTCTGTCTTGAAAAATTCTTCTTGCGTTCACCTCACTTGCAATTTGTTTGTTGCACAGAACGATTTGCACCTCTGCATTAATTTTTTGTTCCTCCAAAGATTTTGGTACTGTCATAATTTTTTCCTCCTAAGTAAATTTTTTGTGAGATGATCGGTCTCCTCTAAGCTTAGTAATTAATTATAGCACCAAAGTTGTGGTCTTGTCTGGAACAACCGAAAATATTTTATCGATTGTTCCCTTTCAGTCCATGAAAAATGTTGTATAGTATAAGTGGGATGATTTTTTTTCGAGTCGATGAGAAAAATTTACAGTCAAGATACCTGTAAAAACTTTCGGGTCACAATATAATTTTATGGAATTTTTTTCTGAGAAGTGGTAAGTATTACCAAGACTTTTTTCAAATGGAAGAGCTAAAAGTTTTTCTAGAAATTTTAAGGAGGAACAAATCATGAAAGAAAATATTTTTAATAAAGCTCTACAAACCTCGTACTTAAACGACTATCGTTTGAGGAACGAAATTACATTAATGGAGATTTCAGAAAGAAGTGGGTTAACATTTTCTCGTGTGAAAAAAATTCTGTACTCAAAAACTCAGATTACTTGCGATGAGGCTTGTCAGTTGAAGGGTGTATTTATGAAAAAGGACTCAGACAAGATGGCAATATTTTTGGATATCGGTCGTCAATCAATGGGTTGCCCATTTTGTAAGAATTAAAATTTGAATAAGAATACCACACTGCCTACGAGCCATCGACTCGGATTATTTCTTTATAAGGTAGTGTGGTATTTTTTATTTGGCGGGAAAGGTTAAAAGTGCTGAAAAAAGTTGGACAATAAAAATTATGCCTTTGCAAAAGTTTGACGTATGTGTTATAATTCTTCAAAGAATTGTTACAAATTTTAGAGGAGGAATAAAATGAAATCGGATTCCAACGCTGGCAAAAATATAATAAAAGTTGCGGACACAATATCGGAAGAAGAGCTTGCAAAGTTGATGAAGGAGAACCCTGACGCTGTTATCGAAAAGGTTAAACCTGTTAAAGATAATTCAAACCCTTTTATAAATGCGTTTAAAGGTGGGGGTAACAAAGGCGGAGGTCATGTGAAAGGCAACAAAGGTGGATTTTCTGCCAAGACTCACAAGCGTAAAGTTTAACTAGCAAAATATAATATGCAAAAATTTAGCCCCACATAATTTGTGAGGCTTTTTTTATTGGGAGATTTTGTTTAATTCAATAATTTTCATTCCTAAATTTTTAATGAAAAATATTTTTTTATTCATATAAAATAAAGATTTTAACAATCTATTTTTGTAAAATTTGCTGTTAGAATAGAGTGGTCTTATGTCAATAAGAGTTACACAATTTATCTTTCGATTTTTTTTGTTTTATTTTTAAATTTTGTTCAAATTCTTCAGGAGATATATATCCCAAAGAACTATGAAGCCTTTTTCTATTGTAAAATCCTTCTAT
>JBOFDW010000162.1:0-10356 GCA_051647385.1 Fusobacteriaceae bacterium | reverse complement strand
CTTTGTCATGCCAAATGTCTTTCTTGTATACTTTAGGCTCAAGATCTATTTGGTTTTCACGCTCACTAAAAAGAATATGGACATGAAGATTCGTGCGATTGTGATTCCAATGAACTGCATATTCATAGTCCTTATTTTCACCAACTATCTCATGAGCCAAGTCATCGCAGACTTGCTCCAATCTTCGTTTATCTTCAGCAAGTTCATTCGGTAAAGCAATATGAACTTCAAGTGCCTCATTATTGGCAACATTCGATTTTTGATGTTCCTTTTCAAAAGAAGAATGTTCCTGCCATGAATATTGCATTTCTTTTTTTTGCAATACGATTTTTTCTTGTCGCTTCTCATCATTCAAATAATTAGAACGACCTACTACATTAGAAATTTTGGCTATTCTACCATAAACTGTTGCCATAAATTTCACTCCTTTCTAGCCGTCTGCAAGACCGCAAACCCTTACGGCGATAGCCTTAAGGTTGAGTTTGCGCTCTCAATCGGCGAGGCCTTATATTCTTATTGTAGCACATGTTTTACTGGTAAAAAAATCTATATTTTCTTGTCTCTAGGTCTTTGACAAAAATGAACTTCAATTATATAATTGTATTACAAGTAATACATAGAGGAGGCTTATTATGACTACAATTTCTTTAAGAGTTAATGACGATGAATCTAAATTAATTCATGACTATGTTTCTGTTAACCAATTAAATATGAGCCAGTTTATTCGTGATGCTGTTCTGGATAAAATAGAGAATGACCTTGACCTTGATGAAGATCGTATCTTATATGCGTTTGAAAAAGCTAAACAAGAAAAAACATATGATCATACTGAAGTTTGGAAAATGCTTGGTGTCTAAATGTATAAAGTAGAATTTACTGAATCTGCAGTTAAACAGTTAAAAAAATTAGATAAGCAAACCGTTCGTGTTATAAAAAACTGGGTTATCAAAAATCTAGTCAATACTCCTGATCCAAGACTGCATGGAAAAGCTTTGAAAGGGAATCTAAAAGGTATTTGGAGATACAGGGTAGGAGATTATAGATTATTTGCATCAATTGAAGAAGAGATAATAACTATCAGCATTTTTGAAATCGGTCATAGAAGGGATATTTATAAAAAATAAAAAAGAGCACATAAAATGCTCTTTTTTATTTTTTATAAAATATATTTTCTTCTTTTATTAATCTATAGTTTTTCAAGTTAACACATCCTTCTAGGTTACGTTATATTATCAGTGGTTTTTTGTTTACATTTTTGCATCAAAATAATGTCACCCTAGAAATAGGGTGACATTTCCATTAAAATAGATCACTGTGAGTTCCTGTTCTTGTTAAATATAAGAATAAATGTTTATCATCAACTTCATAAATCAATAACCAGTCTGGAGTTATATGACATTCTCTACACTCTTTATAATTACCTGCTAAATTATGATCTTTGTATTTTTCAGGTAATTGTTCACCTTTAGCAAGTATATCAATAACCTCCTCTATAAGAGTCATGTTATATCCTCTTTTAATGGCCATTTTTAAGTCTTTCTTGAATTTATTAGTCGGGACTATCTCATACTTACTCATTATCAATATCCTTCATTAACCCAGCAAAGCTACTATATGTTTTTTTGTTTGGATTCTCTTTTAAGTTTCTTACCTCTTCAATAGCCTCAATTGTTTCAGCATTAGGTATCTCATATTTAATTACATTCTTCATGTATCGAACAAGATTTCCTTTTACGTTTTCTCCGTATGCAGAAACAACACTCTTATATGCATTATAAACATCTCTGTCCATTGTAAAAGAACAGGTAACAGAATTTGACTTATTCATCATAACGCCTCCTCTTTGTTTGCTAAGTTATCTTACTTAGTAAAATTAGTATAATATTGTTTGCATTTTTTTTCAAGTTATAAAAAAAGATATAGGTTTCCAATTTTCTAAATATCTATTTGCATGTTCTGCCCATGAAGATCTCCATTCCTCAACTTTTTCTTTTTTATTCCAGTCTACTGTGTATATATTCGTGTATAAGGCATATTTTGAGACTCTCATGGCCTTTAATTCTTTTTTGAGTATTTTAGGTTCTACATTCGTTTATTTCTATTTAAGGTGCTTTTCTGCATACAAAAAGACCTCCTTTCACTACAGTCAAACTATAGCATTAAGGAGATCCTATTACACCGGTTGTACGTCGTGTTGCACCGATTTAAACGTCATCTGAAACCGATATGACCGCTAGAAGCGCACCGAATTAGCCGTCAATTGCATATATAGAAGAACTTCATATATCCAAATCACTTTTTAAATAATTTAACAAATGCTTGGTTTCTATTCATTAAATCATAAAAACTTCCATGCTCAATTAATTTTCCTTTTTCCAAAACAAGAATATCATCAAACTTCTTTAATTGATCCTCTTTCAACTTATGCGTTATATAAATCAAAGTAATATTTTTTAAATTTAATAAATTATTTTCCACATATTGCGTAGTTTTATTGTCTAAACTGCTAGTTATTTCATCACAAAGCAAAATTGAATTTAAATGTGTGTATGCACGAGCAATGGATATTCTCTGGAGTTGTCCCCCCGATATATTATCCCCATTCTCAGAAATTATTTGATCTAAATCGATATCAGAAAGGGCAGATAACTTTAACGCTTTTTTTAAACTTTTATCATCTATATTTTTTCCTAAACTTAGATTTTCGCGCAAAGAATCATTAAATATATGACTTTCTTGATGGATTGTCGTACAACAATTGCTTGGCAATAATGTAACTTTTCCAGATTGTACAGGATAGTACCCTCGTAAAATCTTAATCAATGTTGATTTTCCTGAACCGCTATCTCCAACTACTGCATATTTTTTCCCTTTTTCAAATTTAAATGAAAAATTAATGAGAACAGGCTTTAAAGGATCATACCCAAAAGTTACATTATCAAAATCTATTACAGATAAAGGCTCAATTGCGGATTGAGATTCAATTGATTGACTATTAATGATATTAATCAAATTTTCTCCGATTCCCCTAACTGATTTGAAACCACCTAAATCAGATGCAATACCACTGATTGAAGCGATAAAATTTCCAGATATATTGGTAACAGGCAACAAAAACATAGGATTTACCTCACCTATAATAATTAAATATCCTATAAAAAGCATATAAAATAATTGGCCAACACTAGCAAATATACTTGCAAGGTTCTGATTTAAATTAACCATTGCATTAACTTTAGCTTGCTTTTTTTCAAAAGAACGGATCAGTATTTTACCTTTTTTCAAAAATGAAGGCAAAACATCATAATCATGAATCACATCAAAACCCTGAAAATATTCTTTTAATTTTGAATTATACTCCTGTGAAAATTGTGATAACTGATTAGAATATTCCTCTAGTTTTTTTTCCATTAATTTTGGAATACTAAGTGTGAACAAAGAAACTAAAAACATAGCAAACAATATTCTAAAATCAACACTCCCGACATAAAAAAATATGCACATAATCAGAAAAATATCTGAAATAAAAGTTAACATTGGTACAAAATAATATTCATCAATCATTTTTATATCATTAGTAAAATATGATAAATAAGTGCCTTGACTATTTTTAGAAAATTCATTATATTTTTGTGTCATAATACTACTATAAAGATCTGCTGAAACATCTGCTTTCAATACCTCTCTATAATGAGATTTAATATTTGTAAATAAATAAGAAATAACACAAGAATATATAAAAAAAACAACAATCAATAAAACACATTCCATAATTCGAGTTGTATTTAAATTAAACACAATATCCGATACAACTTCCATAATATATGCCAAATAAAGCGAAATTAATCCAGAAAAAACACTCAAGATCACCGTTATTAAAAACAGCAACTTATGTCTTAAAATATATCTCTTCATACTATCATTCCCCTCCTATATATTCATCAAACACGATACATATTCTTGATCTTCTTCAATATAAATAAGTTGAAATTTTCTTCCTTGAACATTAATTAAAGCTCCTATTACAATTTTTTTAGAAAATAATTTATTATAAGTACACGAAAACTTTTCTAAAAATGATTTATCTGGCAAGGAAAATGTTTTATCTTCTTCGTTTAAATGTGTATGCAAAATAAATGGAACATAATCATTTAACGAACAATATTTCATAAATTTTATTTGTTTATCAGGAGTAAAAATAACCATATTTTCATCACCATATACATCCATATAAGCAATATTTTCTAATATAAATTTATCATCTTTTTTTTTTAATGTTCCTACATACAATAATTCTTTCTCATGAGCTTTACTATTATTTAGTACATCAAGTATTACATTATTTGGAATATCTATTGAATTAATTAACATAGTTACCTCCATCATAAAATAAAGTACAAGAGTATAAAATCTTGTACTATTGAACTGTCTATTATTTATCTTTTTTTAGTTAATACAAATGCAAATTGCAGCTGAGCCACTAGAACCTCCTCTAGCCATGTTTTTTTGTAAATTTTCTAATTCCTTAATTTCTGCTTCAGTTAATTCAATTTCCTCAAATTTAATTTTTTCCATATTAATTACCTCCTAGTTTTAATTTCTTGTTTTCAATTTAGACAGTTCATTTATATTAATATTGTCAATACTGGCAATATAATATCGATTAAATTGACGTATTTTATCACAATTAAACTTCAATACATCATTCGTATATATCATTTTTTCAAAGCATTGTGAACAAATATTTCTAGCACTACATTCATCACATCCAAGTACTTTTCTTTGATTTTTTAATTTTTTATATGACAAGGAATTAAAAATATTCTTTTCTTTATCATATATATTTCCCATTTTAAAACTATCATTTAACCTAAACAAATGACATGGATAAATATTCCCTTCTGGATCAATAGATATTGAAAATCTCCCTGCCGCGCATAACCCATCACCAGAGTATTCTTTGTTTAAACACCTATTTATCAAAATTTCATTTGTTTTCAATTCCTCTATGTTAGAATTTACTGATTTTTCTAATTGTCCGCAGTCAATACATTTTGAATTATCTCTTATCATTTCATCACAAATCATTATTTGATTTACGTTAAAATTAGTTTTTAAATATTTTTCTAAATCATTCTTTGAATAACCCATTATTTTATGCTGTTCGGTATAAGTGCACTCTATTGCCTGAATTTTATAATTTCTTTTCTCTAACCTACAAAGATTTTGAGTTACTGCATCATATACGCTTAAGTGCTGATAAGAAAATACCCTTTGCTTGTCATTAATTTCTTTAGGTCCATCTAAACTTACCGTAATAATTATCTTATATTTTATGATGGCATCCAATAATTCATCAGGAAGGTATGTAAAATTGGTTACAACCTTAAATATTGGTAATTCATCATAATTTTTTTCAAACCATTCACATGTTTTTATAATTGCTTTATATCCTAAAAATGGTTCGCCTCCAAAAAAATTAACAATTTTTATATTATTTGATATTTTAGATACATAATTTAAAATATCAATAACTGTATTCTCTTGCATAATACTTTTGTTTTTCCCGTATGTTCCCCCATTAGCATAACAATATTTACAAGATAAATTACAAGTATTAGCAGTCATTAATTCAATATTAACAATATTATCTTTATTCTTTTTTTCTTCATCAAAAGTATTTACTAGAAATTCATAAAATTCCATATCTTCTTTATTTTTATCAAGATAATCTATTACTCTTTCTGTATACTTTTCATCTAGAATAATTCTACGCTTTGAAGGAACATGATATATAACAATTCCTTTTTTATTTTTATAATAAATATAATCTTGTTTATTCATATCTACATTCATCCATTTCTTTCAATGCATAAACAATAGCACTTGTTTCATTTATTTTCAAGTTTTTTTCTTTTTTTTACATTTTTGTTACATTGCAAAAACAACAATTAGCTAATAAAAATAAATAACTAATTATTGATTTTTATCTTCGTAAATCTTTATTTATATGTTCATTATTTTTTCGAATCAGAATTATCTTTTTGGTATACTATTAACGGACAGATTATTCAGGTAGTCTTGGTCGCTTAGACCGAGGAGCGTGACCCTCGTTAATATAAATGTTGTCCATTGACCGTAATGGAGGTGATCGCATGAGTTCTTACGAAATATTGTCTCTGACAATTTCTATACAAACTCTTGTCGTACTTCTATTAATTGAGTTAATCAGAAGAAAATGACAATAAAAAAACT
The DNA here is from genome assembly GCA_051647385.1 of Fusobacteriaceae bacterium. Lineage (GTDB taxonomy): Bacteria > Fusobacteriota > Fusobacteriia > Fusobacteriales > Fusobacteriaceae > JAGNZR01. Next base: position 4,101 of record JBOFDW010000162.1, on the reverse strand, counting down.
ACCTAAGTTTGCGAGGCTGAGGTAGTTTTTTTGCCACTAAAAATCCAGGACAGAATAGTCTGTCCTTTTTCTATGTTCATTATAACATAGAAATATAATCTCGATGTATTGTCTTTTATTTTTTGAACAAGCGGCTGAAAAAGCCTTTGTTTCTTTCCGATTCTAACTCTTTTTTTAATCGCTCTAACTCTTCTTCTTGGTTCTTTTTTTGTTCCAAAAGAAGAGTTTTTTCTTTATCTTCTAATAACAAAGATGTCATTTTTTCTGTTTTATTTTTTAATTCTTCGCTTAACTGTGATATTTTATCTGCTTGGGCAGCTACCTTGACTAATAAATTCTTATTCTCCTCTTCTAATAGTTGTAATTTAGAACTAGTATCTTGATTGACTATAACAATGGGACTCTCTCCCCTATGTCTGTCAAGAATTTCAACTGCAACTTCATCTAGAAACTGTGTTCTATTTTGCTTAATAATGTGTTCCTTAAGTTCGTTTTCATAACGTTTAATTTGTTTTCTTATCGCTTCATAAGAGACATTATTTTTCCTTGCATATTCTCTAATTGTTATCATTTAAACCTCCGCCACAACTCGGTTGTACAATGGTTGTACAACGTTGCATTTATTATATTATGTAGCATTTTCATTATACAACTTAGTTATACAACCGTTGTGCAAGGTTGTATAACTATATATTTCACCTTATTTTTTCGTAAAATCCAAGATGTTTTTCATAGTTCTTTGCGTAGATTGAACTAATTCAAAAATTCTATCCTTTTCTTCCGTTGAAGAGTTTGGGTCTACTGCTTGAACAACCTTCTCTGTAATTTCCTCTGCAGACAATCCACTCATAATGTCTGTGACAAACATTTGAATTATCTGCTCGTCTGTAAGTTTTTGCTTTTTTGAAACCGTTGCATGATTTAAAACAGTCTTCGGCATTTGATTAGTAAACCACCACTTATAGACCGTCTTTTTGTCCAGCCCTGTATCACGAATACAATCGGCTTTTTTTCCTTCCGGATGTTCTAATCTCCATTTTTGAACTATATCTTTTTTTGGCTTTCTGCCATTTCCATCTCTCCAGTTTGGATTATTTATATCTCTAATTGCTCTAGCACCTTTTAAGTGCATTTCCTGTTTTCGGCCATTTCGTTTATTTCTTTCAATTCGTATATTCGTCAATTTCTCGATATCTTTTAACGGAAAAGTATTGTATCGTTCATCATAACACTCTAAAGCCGATTTAATATCTTCCTCGGTAAATGGTTCTTCTTTATTTAAACCATTTAAAAAAGGAATCAAATCTATTGCATCCTGCTTTATCTCATCTTTAGATAAACCGCATTTTATGCCATAAATCACTAACGTCATAATACAAAAATATCTGTGGCCATAACTGGCTCCATTTTCTTCTTTTTTTATTTGCTGGATCCACCAGTCGTATAGATCACGTTTTACTGTCCAATAGCTTCTTTTACCCTTTAAAACCTTATTTTCGTACCATTCCGGATACTTTTCTTTTGCCTGATCCAGTGTTAATTTACTTTCCTTGAATAATTTCTTTTCATCAATCTCAATTTTAGTGGGAACAAAACGATTCAAATACTCTATATTAACTGGATGCTGGTTTACTCTATAAACTTCAATTCTATCCAGTGGAGCATTCTTTTTACATTTGCCACCCAATATTCTAAAAGGTTGATTGATTCCTTGTTTTTGTACTTTTTCATCAACAGAAGTGTTTTTATTCCACATTTTTTCGGTTAAAGAGTATTTAAATTCCTTTAATTGAAGCTTCAAATTAGGAAACAATGGTACTGGTTCTTCAAAAACATAATATAAATGTACTCCATGCCCACTTAAAGATACATAATTTGGTAATGGATAATAATCAAATTCCTTATTAAATGCAGCATAAAAGAAATTATTCAAACTCTTATCTGTAACACCATCAATATCAAATATCATTGCACACATTTTAGAAGCTCTATCCGATGTATACTTTGCTCCAAAGTAAGTTAAACCATTCATTACACAGAAATCTGCATTCACAAGCTCATTTCGATATATTTCTTCAAACTTATCTTCAAACATAATTCTGAAATGGCCATGATCTTCATTCTCATTCTTATAATAGGCAATTGGATTTGCTTTGAAACTTCCACTATCTTCATACTCCTTCTGAATGAATCCTTCTCCAATTCTAAAAATATCTTTATATACATCCAGTGGATCCATCTTCTCTCCACCATACCTCTTAACAACATCACTTAACATAGTTCTAAACACCTCTCTAAAACAAACATAAAAGAACAAAAAAGAACCAAAGGCCAAAAGGCCTCTAGGTCACGTTATATTATCAATATATTTTTTCCACCTTTTTTCACTAAAAATATAACACCGGGTTTTATCGGTGTCCAGTCATGATTTTACTCTAGCAATGCACAGAGAAATAGTTGCTATTTTTTTGCTAGAGTAAACTTTAAAGAGTGGTACCTCTTCTTTTTATTTTAAGTTTCTTTTTATAGCTTCTACTAACACAAATTCACGCATTGTTGCACCACGTTCTCACCTCCTTCGCGTTGGTGAGCCCAGACAACAGAAAGATTATATCATAATTAAAAAACGCTCCTAATAATTTTAAAAACACTGTTCATCACTTTATATGTTGGCCATCCTAAAAAGCCTCCAATAAATACAAGCAAAAACCCGGCCGAAACAAATGCTATCCACTTATTGATCCATACATTTTTAAAGTTGATCCAGAATTCTTTCTTTTTCAAATCTGCACTGATTCTATCAAGCTCTTCCTGTTTGGATTCAATTGATTTATTTATAGTTTTTAATTTGTTTTCTTGATATTCTATGTGCTCTGAAAGGTGTTTTATTTGTTCCTTAAGAACAGTTTCCTGGTTTCTGTAGTTTAAATCAAGCTCTTTTCTTTTTGCCTCGTATAGCGCATTTAATGAGGTTGTATCCGTAATATTGTCGTTTAATTCAATGATTTGCTGATTCATTACCTGCTGGTTATAGGCAAACTTATCTAATCTGTCATTCAATTGTTCCTTCTCTTTTGCTGCAGCCACTTCATTTTGTGCAAATACAGAACGAATCAGTTGTCTCATTGCATCTTGATTAGAATCTAATTCTTGTTTTTTACAAGCGACTGTTTGTTCTAATTCGTCTTTCTGTGTCTGTATCTGGTACTGCTGATTACTTGTTTGTTGTACCTGCTGCTTCAATCTATCCAGATTGCTCTTTTTAGATATCGATCTCATATCCTCGGCTCCTTTCTATCTTTCTTTCATGTTCTTCAATCAGAGATATAGCTTTATCTATACGTTCTTCAAAACTCAATCCTTTGATTTCCTGTCGATATTCTTCCTGTGTGAGGTCTTTATATGCTTCCGGTTCTAATACCTTTAGCTGACTTAACATCTCTTTTTGGCGCATATCCTGTTCTTCTATGTCATGTATCAGACTTAACTTGCTGTCTATCACTTCTGTAAATTCATGATCAAGATGATTTAGATCTTCAATCTGATTGCTTAAACTTTTAATTTCATTATCAAGTCTTTTATTTTCTTTAAACATGTCATTGAATTTATCTTTTATTCCATTCCAGGCCTGTGCAGCCTCATATTCTCGGCTTTTGCGTTTGATATATATTTTAAGATTTCGGAGTGTGTCCATGACCCAGTCTGCCATTTCATGTACTAACTCAATTGCTTTTGGTGTTATTTTCTTTTCTTTAGCATTTGCCTCTTTTACATTTTCTAGGACTTCTTGTTTAATAGAAATGTAATTTTTTAATTGTATCGGTTCTAATTCGATATGTTGTTTTACATTTTCGTTATATCGTTTAACTTCTGCATTCCACGCTTTTGCATTATCTAAATAATCTTTACTTGCTCCTTTGTATAACTTCTTCTGTGATAGATAGGGGTTATTTTTTATACCATCGTGTAAATCTAATTTGTAACCGTACTTATTTAAAGTGTCTTTGACTATCTTGTTTTTGTGATGTAACCACCAACGTTCAGTAAATTTTTTATCCTTTACTTTGAATATGTCCGTTTGATATTTGATGTTACCCTCTT
>JBOFDW010000161.1:0-5977 GCA_051647385.1 Fusobacteriaceae bacterium | reverse complement strand
TTTAAAATATTTGGATAAATTTTTAAGGAGGAATAAAATTTGAAGAAATTATTTGTTGGAATTATTTTTATGGTTGGTATTTCTCTATTTGCGATTAATATAGATAAAATAGAAATGAAAGAGTTAAAAGAATTACAGGGAGAATATTTATATTTTTTGAAAGAGACAGGAGAACTTTATACAGGGAGTATTGAAACATTTCATAAAAACGGAAAAATAAAAACAGAGTTCATATGTAAAGCTGGGCTCAAAAATGGAAGATATAAAGAATATTACGAAGATGGAAAAATTAAATTTGAAGCTGATTTTAAAGAAGGTAAAAAAAATGGGGAACAAATATTCTATTATCAGAATGGTGGAATAATGAGTAAGGGGGAATTTGAAAACGGGAAAGTTAAGGGAAAGTATTTTGAATATTATGGAGACAGTTCTATTTTTAAAGAAATGACTTTTAAAAATAGTCATAAAGAATATTATGAAAAAATTTACTATGGTGGTGCTAAGAAAATAAAATCAGAAGGAAACATAAAAAATTCTGAACCAATTGGTAAATTTAAATTTTATTATTTTGAAGGAAACTTGTCTGGTGAAGCGAATATAGATGAGAAAGGAAATGGAAATCAAATATCATATTATGAAAATGGGAAAAAAAGAACTGAGATAACTTTCAAACAGAAAAAAATAGATGGGGTAAAAAAAGATTATTATACTAGCGGAAAATTAAAAGAGACTCAAACTTATGTTAATGGAGTAAGTCATGGACCAAGACGTGATTATTATGAGAACGGTCAAATGAGAAATGATTGCATGATGATAAATGGTAAAGAGGAAGGATTAAGCAAGGTTTATCATGAGAACGGAAAAATATTTCTTGAAGAACCATATGTTAATGGAGAAAAAAATGGAGTAGTAAAAATGTACGATCAAGATGGAATACTTGAAAACGAAATGACATTGGTTAATGGAAATATTAGTGGGCTACAAAAAACTTATTATAAAAATGGGAAACTTAAAGAGGAAAGTTTTATGTCTGGAGTGAAAACTGAGTGGGAGAAAAAGTATGATGAAAAAGGAAATCTAATAAAATAATTAAGAAAATATATTTATAACAAAATAATTAAAATTAAAAGATATATAAAAAGGAAGCACTGCAATGTTTGACAAAGTAAAACCAAAAGGAAGCAACTTATATCGTGGAGAAATCCCGTTTTTTTTGGCTGGCAATAAAAAAAATGTTGTGTATCTTTGTTCGTCAAAAAGAAATATGAACGATTATTATTGGATGCTAAAAGATTTTTATAATGGAACTGTTATCAAACCAGAAGAAAGCAATGACTCAGATTATATAAATTTTAATTATGAAATTATCGAAGCGATAAATAAAAATCAGAATTTTATTGTGCTAGTAACTTTGGAAATTTTTTTGAAGGAGTATCAATATTCTGGAAATAGAATTCAACTTGAAGTTGGAAAAAAGTTTGACCTTAAGGAACTCGTAAAAAAATTTGATGGCAATGAGTATAAGAGAAATTATTTAATCGAAAACAGAATGGAGTATAGTCTTCGTGGAGATATTTTGGATTTTTTTCCGATAAACGGAGAGCATCCTGTTCGTGTAGAATTTTTTGATGACTTAATAGACAGAATAAGTTTTTTTGATATCGAGAGTCAGCGTAGTTTGGAAAAAAAAGAAAGCATAGAACTTTATATGGATAACAACAAACATGATATCAGTAATTTTTTGGAGCTCTTCAACGGAAAGATAAAAGAAAACGAAATGAATTATTTTATTGAGAACCGAGAAGTTTTAAAATATAAGTTGGACGAAATTATTTTTGCTGCACCTGCAAACAAAGAGGAAAATCTTCGAGCAAGATTTGAAGTTGGAGCAAAAGATTTTTCAGAAATTTCTATCAAATATTTTTTTAGTGAAGAAATTTTGGTCTATCGTGATTTTGCCGAGATAAAAAAATTATCAGAGAAGAAAAAAATAATTATTTGTAGTGATGAAGAACTTAGATATAGAGAAATTTTTCAGCACGCGACGAATATTAATTTTGAAAAATATCCGCTATATGAAGGTTTTGAAAATAATAATATTTTATATTTGTCTGACCGAGAGCTTAAGGGCATTCGTGTAAAGCGTGACAAAAAAGGCAAGACTGAAATTAAGCACCATGATATTTCTCAGATAAAAGAAGGAGACTATATTATCCATGAAAATTTTGGCGTTGGAATTTATCAAGGGCTGGAAATTATAAATCACGAAGAATATTTAATAATAAAATATGCTGATGAAGACCGACTTTTTGTCTCGACAAATAATCTCAGCAAAATTGAAAGATTTATTGTTGAGCCAGGAAAAGTTCCAGATGTTTTTAGGTTGGGAAGAAAAGGTTTCAGAAATAAACGAGAAAAAATAAAAGAAGACTTAATGATTTTTGCTAGAGAAATTGTTGCCGTGCAAGCGAAGAGAAATTCTCATACAGGATTTATGTTTGGCAAAGATGGACTTATGCAGGAAGAATTTGAGGACGGATTTCCTTTCACACTTACAAGAGACCAAGCGAAAGCAATCGAAGATGTTAAGCGAGATATGGAATCTGGAAAAGTTATGGACAGAATTATTTGCGGAGACGTTGGTTGCGGAAAAACCGAAGTTGCAATAAGAGCAGCATTTAAATGCGTGGCTGATGGGAAGCAAGTTGCCATAATGGTTCCAACAACTGTTTTGGCTCAACAACATTTTGAAAGATTTGAGGAGAGGTTCAAAAATTATCCGTTCAACGTGGAGCTCATGAGCCGTCTAAAAACTTCGAGAGAAATTTCTGAGTGCATAAAAAGAATTGCTCAAGGTTCTACTGATATTATTATTGGGACTCATAAAATTTTATCTGATGAAATTAAATTTAAAGATTTGGGGCTTGTGATTATTGATGAAGAGCAAAAGTTTGGAGTGAAATCAAAAGAGAAGCTGAAGCAACTTCAAAATAATGTGGACATGCTGACGCTCACTGCAACTCCAATACCTCGAACTTTAAATTTGGCGTTGCTTGGAATTAGAGATATTTCCACGATTGAAACTTTGCCAGAAAATCGTCTGCCTATTCAAGATTATTTTATAGAAAATCATCCGAGCTTGGTTCGTGAAGCAATCATGAAAGAATTTGCCAGAGAGGGTCAAGTTTTTTATATTTATAATTCTGTAAAAAAAATGCCAACAAAAGAAAAAGAGATTCGAGAAATTTTGCCAGAGTTTATAAAAACTTCGCATATTCATGGACAGATGCAACCAAAAGATATTCGTAACACTCTTATAGATTTTGAGCGTGGGGACATAGATGTGCTTTTAGCCACGACGATTATTGAGAACGGAATAGATATTGAAAATGCCAATACTATAATTATTGATGGTATGGAAAAACTTGGGCTTGCTCAACTTTATCAGTTACGAGGAAGAATTGGTCGAGGATCTGAAAAAGGATTCTGCTATATTTTAGTTGATGAAGAAAATTTCCAAGACGAAATTATTGGAGAGTCAAAAACTAAAAAGAAAAAATCTAAACTTCGAGAAGAAACTATGCGTGGAATTTCTGAATTTGGAGAGGGGACAGGATTTTATCTTTCCATGGAGGACATGAGAATTCGTGGTGCTGGAGAAATTTTGGGTGAGAGACAACATGGAGCTCTTGAAGTTTTTGGATACGGACTTTACCTAAAACTTTTGCAAGATGAGATTGCAAAAATAAAAGGCGAATACATAGAAGAGATAGAAGGATTTAATTTGGAACTTTTGGAGCCGAGATTTATTCCGGATTCTTATATTGAGAAAAAAGAAAAAATTATAATTTATAAACGAGTCTCGAAAATAAAAAATCTTGACAGCCTAAAAGAAATAAGGACTGAGCTCATAGATAGATTTGGAAAAATGCCAAAAGTTGCTGAGAATTATTTTGATGGAGAAGAAATAAAAATCAAGGCTATGATTGCACGGATAATTTCTGTCACAGAAAAATCTGACGGGTCATATTTTAAATTTCAAAACAATGAAGTCAATGTGGATAAAATTTTGAAGTTAATAGAAAAAAATAATGGCATTTATTTGAAGCTGGAAAAAACTTTTTGCTATAAAGGAAAACCTATTGAATTTTTAAATTATTATTTGGGAGGCGATGACGATGTCCGAGTTCAATAAAGTTGTGGAGCTCATGAAAATTTTGCGGGGAGAAAATGGTTGTCCTTGGGATAAAAAACAGACGCTTCAAAGTCTCAAAGAATATTTGATGGAAGAAGCGTACGAAACTTTGGAGGTCATGGACGAGGGCGGGGATAAATTAAAAGGCGAGCTTGGGGATTTGCTTCTCAATATAATTTTTCAGGCACAAATTTGTGAAGAGAAAGGCGAGTTTGATATTTATGATGTCATAAAAAATTTGAGTGAAAAATTAATCAGACGACATCCACATGTTTTTGATGAAGAAGGAAAAAAATCTGGTGAGTATCGTTGGGATGAAATAAAAAATTCCGAGAAAGAACACGAAGATAGAAAATCTGTTTTGGATGGAATTCCAAAAACTTTTCCACCGATGATGAGAGCTGAAAAATTAATATTAAAAGCATCCAAGGCAGGATTTGATTGGGATAATTTGGATCAAGTTTTGGATAAAGTTCAAGAGGAAATTTCTGAGCTTCGTGTGGAGTTAAAAGTTCAGGCACGAGAAAAAATTCAAGACGAGCTTGGAGATGTATTTTTTTCTTTGATAAATCTTACGAGACATCTTGGATATAATAGTTCTGAGATTTTAGAAAAAGCTAATCAAAAATTTGAGAGAAGATTTAGGTCCGTAGAAAAAAATTGCGTGCTTAGTGAGTCGACTCACGATGAGATGGAAGAGAAGTGGCAAGAATTTAAAAGGCTCGAGAAGAAAGAAAAAAATTAGCGAGAAAAATTCTCGCTAATTTTTTTTATCTTTAAATTTTATCTTTAAATTTTTTTCTTTAATTTTTTCCCAAAATATAAAAGTTTGAAAATAATTTTATACAAAATCAAAATTCCCTTTTAATTTTAGAAAAAAAATGCTATAATATGTTTTGTAAAGATATTGACACGAAAAAAGGAGTGGTTATGAAAAAAATATTTAGCTTGATTTTAATTTTTATTATATCAGTGGCACTTTTTGGAGTAACAGTTGCTGTGGATGAGGCAGGCGGAAATTATTCGATTGAAGGCAACGGAGTATCTTCGGCTGAAAATTATAGCAATGAATATTATACAGGTTCTGCACCAACTCAGACTTACACTGGAAATATTGCAAGCAACTCAGTTGGAAATTATAGCGACATAAATTATAACGCAGTTTTTGCAGCGGGTGTAGTTCAAAATAGCAATATCACAAGTTCTGAAGCAGAAATAATAGTTGAGTTAAAATCTTTGTATGACACTGACACAAGATGGAAATCAGATAAATATGAAATACAACTTCCTTAGTTTTATTTTAGGAAAAATTTATAAATAAAAAAAATTCAAAATAAATTAAAAGAGCAGCTCTTAAAAATAAGGACTGCTCTTTTTTGTTGTAAAAATTTTCTCTTTAATTTTTTTGTTCAAGTTTATTTATTTTAATTTTATTCTCCACCCAATAAATTTGTCCATCTTCAAGTTCAAATTGAACTGGATAAATTTCCACCCCAGATTTTATCGCCTTATAAAAAGTCTCAGCGAAAATTGGGTCAGTATCTTTTTTTGGTTCAAAACTTTTTACCATCCGCAAAATTATAAGAACAACCGCCGCTCTTTCACCAGACTTTTTAACTTCAATAAGTTCATTCAAATGTCTTGTGGCTCTTATACTTGGAGCATCAGGAAATTTTGCAACGCCATCTTCAGCAAGTGAGACACCTTTTGTCTCAACATAAATTTTCCCGTTAGAATCTTCTAACAAATAATCAAGGCGACTCGCTCCATATTTTATTTCTG
>JBOFDW010000160.1:0-4030 GCA_051647385.1 Fusobacteriaceae bacterium | reverse complement strand
ATAAAAATAATACTAAAAAAAATTTGATATGCTTCTCTATTCTGTTGTTAATGTCCTTCTATCTCCGCCCACTTTTCTAGCGGACAGATAATATCCTATCATAACTTTTATTCCTCGTCAATACTTTTTTTTATTTTTTATAAAAAAAAAATTATACATTATGAAAACTACAATTAAAACCTAGATTTCTTTTGTGTAACTTTTTAACCACTGAACCTCCTCTTTTTCTAAAAAAGGAGAAATTTTTTCAAAAACTTCTCTGTGATAATCATTCAAAAAAAGTTTTTCTTCAGAAGTTAAGAACGAAAAATCTATCAAGTCCAAATCTATTGGAACAAAAGTTAATATTTCAAATTGTAAAAATTTCCCATAACTTGTAGTTTTATATTCTTTTACTAAAAGTTCTATTTCCGTTCTTATCCCATGTGAACCATCAACATAAATTCCAGGTTCATCCGTTACAATCATTCCTTCTTTTAATGAATGAGAATTAAATTTAGACGCAATACTATGTGGCCCCTCATGAACTCCAAGAACATGACCAATCCCATGACCTGTTCCATGATTATAATTTATTCCATACTCCCACATTGCTTTTCTCGCTAAAATATCAAGAGACAATCCTACTGTTCCTTCTAAAAATTTTACATTAGCGACTGCCAACATACCTTTTAGTACAAGTGTGAAGTCTCTTTTTATTTCATCTGAAATTTTACCTAAAGCTATTGTTCTTGTAACATCTGTCGTTCCTTCAAAATATTGTCCGCCGGAATCTACCAGGTAAAGACCTTTTTTTTCTAGTCTTGAAAAGTTCTCATCTTTAGCAGAATAATGTGGCATAGCAGCATTTCCCATATAAGCTGAAATTGTTGTAAAACTTGGCTCTATATAAGAATCACTCTTTCCTCTAAACTCTTCAATTTTTTTCGCTGCACTTATTTCATTAATTTCAATTTTTCCAATATTATTTTTTAGCCAATGTATAAATTTTGTAACCGCAACACCATCTTTTATGTGAGCTTTTTTCGTATTTTCTATCTCAATATTGTCTTTTATAGCTTTCATCAAGCTCGTCGGTAAAATAGAATCTTTAATTTTGGTGCTCTCTATTCTTCTATATAGTGAAAAATTTATTTTTTTTAAGTCTACCCATACATTTTTATTGCTACTTATATTTTTTGCCTCTTCATAAATCGCTTCATATTTTTTTATTTCTACATTTTTTTCCAAAATATTTATAATTTCTTTTGAAAGTTTTTCATCATCTATATACAGATAAACTTTCTCGATAGAAATTAGCATATAAGAAAGTGCGACGGGTGTGTACTTTATGTCATGACCTCTTATATTTAGAAGCCAAGCTATATCATCCAAACTGGCTATTAAAATGTAATCTATCTTTTCTTTTTTCATACAAGATTTTACGTCTGCTAATTTTTGTTCAGCGGATTTTCCAGAATATTTTTCATCTAACAAGAAAACTTTTTCTTTTGGAAGTGAAGGTCTACCTTTCCAAACTTTATCTATAAAATTTATATTTTCATTAATTAATATTTTCTTTTCAGATAGATTTTTTTTTATTTCTTGACCAAATTTCGCTGAAACAACTTTTCCGTCAAAACCGAGCACATATCCTTCTGACAAATTATCTTTGAGCCAATCTTTTTTTTCTACATAATTTTTCTCATCTAATACAAAAACATTTATTTCTGAATTTTCCAATTGTTTCCTTGCTTGAACAGCATACCTTCCATCTGTCCACAATCCAGCTTGATTTTTTGTGATTATTAAATCGCCATTCGATCCTGTAAATCCAGATATAAATTCTCTAACTCTAAAATAATCTCCAATATATTCGCTTTGGTGATAGTCTGAGGAATTTATATAATAGGCATCTATTTTATTTTCATTCATTATTTCTCTAATTTTTTTTAAGATAGTCATTTATAATAATTACCTCCTTGAGTAAAATATAATTTCTATTCTACAGTAACTGATTTAGCTAAATTTCTTGGTTTGTCAACATCTAGACCTTTTGCTACAGAAGTATAATATGCTAAAAGTTGAAGAGGAACAACTGACAATATCCCAGCTAAAATATCCATAGTATTAGGAATTAAAATAATCTCGTCTGATATTTCTTTAAGATCTTCGTACTCACAATTTTGAGCAACGGTTATTATTTCTGCTCCACGAGCTTTTAATTCTTTTATATTGGACATCGATTTTTCTATCAAATCTTTTTGTGTTGCCAAAACTACTGCAGGAGTTCTATATTCAATCAAAGAAATCGTTCCATGTTTTAATTCTCCAGAGGCAAAAGCTTCTGTATGAATATATGATATCTCTTTCATTTTTAAAGACCCTTCCATTGCAACTTTATAATCAAGACCTCGTCCGATATAAAATCCATTTTTAACATCTTTTAAATCATTTGATATTCTTTTTATCTCTTCTTCAGATTTCTTAAAAATTTCTGTAATTTTTTCAGGTAACGTTTTTATTTCATCTAAAATTTTTATTTTTTCTTCTTTAAAGATGCATTTTTTAATATCTGCCATATAAATCGACAACAGATAAAACATCAAAACTTGATTTGTATATGCCTTTGTGGAAGCGACTGCAATTTCAGGTCCAGCCAAAGTATAAATTACTTTATCTGCATCTCTTGCAATTGATGACCCAACAACATTTGTTATTGCTAAAGTCAGAGCTCCTCTTTTTTTACATTCTTTCATTGCAAGAAGTGTGTCCAAAGTTTCACCAGATTGACTCACTATTATTGCCAAAGTTTTTTCATTTACAAAAGAATCTCCATATCTAAATTCTGATGCCAACTCAATATTCACAGGAATTTTAGCCAATTTTTCTATCGCAAATTTTCCTTGAAGTCCAGCATTGTAAGCTGTCCCACATGCTATTATAAATATATCATTTATTTTTTCCAACTCTATACTTGATAAAATCTCTTTGAAATTTATAGTGTAATCTTCATAATTTACTCTTCGATTAATTGTATCCTCGAGAGTTTTTGGTTGTTCATAAATTTCTTTTATCATAAAGAATGGATATCCAGCCTTTGTTGCCTGCTCAAAAGTCCACTTTATTTCATTCTTTTCTCTTTGAATTTTTTTATTATTTTTATCATAAATTTCTATTGAGTCCTTGTTTATTTTTGCGTAGTCACCATTTTCTAAAAAATAAACATTCTTAGTGTATTTGAGTAGTGCTGGCACGTCAGACGCTATAAAATTTTGACCTTCACCAATTCCTATTACAAGAGGGCTATCTTTTCTTGCGCATAAAATCTGATCTGGAAAATCTGTATGTAAAATAACTAGCGCATATGAACCAGTAATTTTTGACAAAACTTTTTTCAAAGTTTCCAACAAGTCTCCATTATAAAAAGAATGAAAAAGATGAGCCACAACTTCTGTGTCGGTCTCAGATATAAATTCGTATCCTTTTTCTTTTAACTCTTTTTTTAATGATAAATAATTCTCTATTATCCCATTGTGAACAACTGCAACAGTTTTATCTTTGCTATAATGAGGGTGCGAATTTACATCTGAAGGTGCACCATGTGTTGCCCATCTAGTATGACCTATTCCTACAGAAGATTCTATGTTTTTATCCTCCAAATATTTTGTTAAAATTTCTAATTTTCCTGTTTTTTTCTCAATCCTAATTTTACCGTTTTCAATAAGAGCAACTCCTGCTGAGTCATACCCTCTATACTCAAGTTTTGAAAGCCCTTCTAAAATAACCTCAACTGCACTGCCTTTACCTACATACCCTACAATTCCACACATTAAAAATACCTCCATTTTTTATTTTGGAGTTCAATAACTTATAATTACATGAAACAGAATTTGTTATTTCATCGCTGGAATTTTTTGGTCTATTTCTAAAGAGTGTAAACCCTATGGAGTACCCGCCGAATTTTCGATAATCTCCATCCCTCGTCAACTTTGAAAATAGTTCAAAGTACTGGCGCTTATTTTCTTCTTTTACAAATTATTAAACTTTT
>JBOFDW010000159.1:0-2555 GCA_051647385.1 Fusobacteriaceae bacterium | reverse complement strand
CCTGTGGCAACACGATTAAAAGTCGTGTGCTCTACCAACTGAGCTAATGACGCGATGGAGCGGGAAACGAGGTTCGAACTCGCGACATTCAGCTTGGAAGGCTGACGCTCTACCAACTGAGCTAATCCCGCAACACGAGTTATATCATATCATAAGTGGTAAATGTTGTCAAATAATTTTTGTTTTAATTTGCATATTTTAGACATAAAAAAAATTTGAGTTTTTAAAATTATAAATCAATAAAATATTATTCAATTTTTTCATAAAATTTGTGCTATAATTAATCTTATAATAATATTTTTTAGAGGTGTATTATGAATCTTTTATTTATCGGAATTGGTAATATGGGTGGAGCAATTCTAAAGTCAATTTTAAAATTTTCTGGTGAAAATAAGTACAATATTTTTGTGGCAAAAAATTCTGACAAAACTTTTGATAATATGAAAACTTTTGGAAAATTTAGTCTATATATGAAAGAAAATTTGAAAGATATCGAAATAATTTTTTTGGGAGTAAAACCATATCAGGTTGAAGATGCAATAAATCAGCATATAGAAAAAATTAGCGATTCACAAATTATTGTTTCTATGGCAGCTGGAGTTACAATAGAAAAATTAGAAACTTTTTTTGGAAAGTCAAAAAAAATAATTAGGATTATGCCAAATATGTCAATGGTTGTTGGAGAAGGAATGACATCTATAACTCCAAATAAAAATATAACTAAAACAGATCTAGAAAAAATCAAAAATATTTTAGAGAAAAATTCTAAATGTTCAGTAATTAAAGAAGAAAATATTCATGCGTTTATTGGAATGGCAGGAAGCTCCCCTGCATTTGCATTTTTATTTTTGGAAGCAATGGCAGACGCTGGAGAAAAATTTGGTCTATCAAGACAAGAAGCTTTGAGTTTTGCAACGCAATCTTTTTTAGGCTCAGCAAAACTTTTACAAGAATCAAAAATAGATACAACAACTTTGATAAATTCTATTTGCTCTCCAAATGGTACAACTATTCAAGGCGTTAAAAGTTTGCAAGAAAATAATTTCAAAAAAATAGTTGTCGAAGCAGTTACAAAAACTATAGAACGTTCTATTGAAATGTCAAAAAAATAAATTATGTGCTAAAATATATTTATGAATAATTTTTCAAGAGATTTTTTTGAAGAACAATGATAGGTTATAAAGTTGAGCAAGAGTATGAAAAAAAAAATTGATAAATATTTTAAGGAGTAAAATTAGTGAAAATTTCGAAAAAAGATGCAATAGAATGGTTTGAATTTTTAAGCAAACTTCCTGGAGATAAGAAAAATATTTGCGAGGAATACGAATTTATAATTGGTTCAGTGTTTCGTCAAATAGAACTTACTGTAAATAAAAAATATAATGATATGATGAAAAAAATTCCTGAACTTCAAAATCTTAAAGGCAGAACTTTTTTTGTCGGTGATGTAAATAAATTTCCAAAAGGTTGTATGTCATGTCTTTTTGGAACTGGACTTGGAGGGGTAAGAAAAACAAACAAATGTAATCTCAAATGTAAATTTTGTTATTATTATGATAATTTAGAAAATCAAGAATATATTCCAGAAGATATGTGGGAGATTGGTGAGTCATTATATTATGAAGAAGACATTGAATTATTACTTTCTATTCAGGACAAACCTACTGGAATAGCTTATGTTTATCTTGAGCCATTGTTGGAAATAGAAAAATATTATTCTGTTATGAAAAAATTTCATGATGCTGGAATTTATCAGCATTTATACACCAATGGAATTTTAGCTACAGAAGAAAATTTGAAAAAAATGGGTGAGGCTGGTCTTGATGAAATAAGGTTTAATCTTGGTGCAAGTGGAACTTCAGATAAAATTATATCTCTGATGAAAGTTGCAAAAAAATATATAAAATTTGTTGGGATAGAAACTCCAATGACTCCAGAATTTTTTTACGAATTTAAAAATAATAAAGAAAAGATTTTGGATACAAAAATAGATTTTATAAATTGTGCAGAACTTCACTTGGGTGAAGACAATATAAATAATTATGCTGGAGAAAAATTATATATGTCAAGACGTGGTTATGTTTCTCCAGTTTGGTCAAGGGAAATTACGCTTGAACTCATGAAAATGGCGAATGATGAAAAATGGAATTTGGTTGTGCATGACTGTTCAAATCACACAAAATTTTCTCGTGAAATAAATAAAAATAATAAACTCAAAATGGGATTTGGCTCTAATACTTATGAAAGCGAATTTAGTCGGACATTATTTCACATCTTTTTGCCAATTTTAAAAGATAAAGATTTCAAATTTTTGGAGGAAGAAAAATTAAGCGATATATATTTACTGAAAAATTGTAAAGAGCACTTAGAATTTTTAGCAGAAAAATCTGCTTCTTTAGATGAATTTTATCAAGACTAAAAAGTTTTCATTTTAAAATATTCAAATCTGTGGTATAATTTTTCTCGATGCGTGGGTGGCGGAATGGTAGACGTGCAAGCTTGAGGTGCTTGTGAGGGATTCCTCGTGAGGGTTCAAATCCCTTCTCACGCACCAA
>JBOFDW010000158.1:0-8194 GCA_051647385.1 Fusobacteriaceae bacterium | reverse complement strand
AACGCTAAATTATATTCTGAAAAAGTTTTTATGATTTCTTTTACTTTGTCTTTTTCATTTTCCGCCAAATATTCTGTATTGGTTCTTGGATAAGTTATATATCCTTTCTCATATAAATTTTGAATAACATCAAGTGAAGTTGTAAAATCTATTTTATTTTTTTTAGAAAGCTGAGTTTGAAGCTTAGAAAGAGAAAAAAGTTTTGACGGTTGTTTTTTGATAGCTTTTTTTTCTATCTCTTTTACAATCCCTTTAAAACTATTTAAATGGTTAGCCAAATTTTCTGCGGCATCTTTTTCATTCTCTTCAAATTTTTTTGTTTTTAAAGTCAACGGAATTTCTACGCCATCTTTTTCTGTTTTGCTTTCAAGTTGAAAATATTTTTTCTTAACAAAGTTTCTAATTTCCATTTCTCTATCAAAAATAAATTTTACCACTGGAATTAAAACTCGCCCAATTGGCAAAAGTTTATTTACTTTCACAGAAACATATCTCGTTAAATTTATACCAAAAAGCCAGTCCATATAAGTTCTGGCATAACCTTCTTGTGCAAGTGTATAATATTTTCCGTTGCTATCCAAATTTTCAATTTGATTTTTTATCGTGGATTCAGTCTGCTCTGGAAGCCAAAGTCTCATCACAGGTTTTGAACATTTTATTTGCTGAACTATTATATCGATTATTATTTGACCTTCACGGTCGGCGTCTCCTGCGTTTACAATTTCTGTCACGTCTTGTCTAGCAGAAAGTTTCCGCAAAATTTCTACTTGATGTTTTACTCCAGCATCGATTTTTTCTTGCTTAGTTTTCAAATCTTTTTTTGTTTTTATTTTGAATTCAAAAGGTTCTGGAATAAATGGAAGTTCAACTTCATTCCATTTACATTTTCTTCCCAAATAATCATCGATATTTTTCAATGTAAATAAATGTCCAAATGCCCAAGAAATAATATATTTATCATTTTCTATATATCCATCGCCACGTTTTGAAGCACCAAGAGCATTAGCAATATTTTTTGCAAGGCTAGGTTTTTCTGCTATAATTAATTTCATATAATTTTTTACCTACCAATTTTTGTTCTTGATCTCATCTTAAATATTATATCACATTAAAATTTGATTTTCACTAAAAAAATCTTAGACAAATTATTTCTTAATCATAATAATATTATAGTTTTTCAAATTACTTTCTAAAAAAATATTTTCAGTTATATAATCTTTATAGCCTTCTTTTTGAGCTTTCAAATAATAATTTCTTGAACTTGGAAAAGAAACAAATTCATAATATCCATTTTCTCCACTGTCAACTTCTGACAAAAGTTGATTGTCAGAATTATAAATTCCTATCTTAACTCCAGCCAAAGAAGAAATTCCATCTGTGACAGCTCCACTAAAACTATAATATATTCTTTTAAGTTTGAGTTTCATATTTGTGATGGAAGAAAGTTTTTCAACTTTATCAGCAAAAGCTCCATCGTAAAATCCTGTTGCGGTTGCAGAAATTGTAAAAAATCCTGCTGGAACTTCACCTTGAAAATATCCTCTTTCATCGGTGGAAATAATTTGACGCCCTTTGGGATTTTTAATTTCCAGTGTTGCCATGGAAATAGGAATTCCATTTTCATCTATTACATTTCCAGATATTATACTAGACTTTATTTCAGTGTTCAAATTAATAGAATATTCTTTTTCATTTTTATTAGGACCAAACTCATAAATCAAATCATCAAGCTTAGTCAAAAAATATCCTTTGTCTTTTACTTGAATTCTGTAACGTGTTCCTTTAAGTTGAATTGAAAACTGCCCGTAAATATTTGTCTTAGTTTCAAAAATTTTATTTTCGCTATTTATGAATTCCAAAGTTATATTCCCAAGATTTGCATTTTCAAACTTCAGAGTACCAGTTATAGTTACTGTTTCAGAATATATATTATTAAATAATAGCAGCAAAAATATTGCTACTAGAAATTTTTTTTTTACTTTCAACTGCGCCCTCCAAAATTTATTTTTTCATCGCTTTATATTATAACACAAAAACTTTTCTTCCCCAAATAAAAAAGCTGACCACTAATATTGAAGGTCAGCCAAAAAAAATTAAATTCTTTATTAATTTATTATAATTTATTTTTTTAATATTGCATAACTATTATTCCTATATAAAACTTTGTAGCCTACTTTTTCTAAACTTGCAATTAATTTTCGCTTAGCAATAACTATTGCATTTTTATTTTCTAGCATGCGACCTTTATTATTTACAACTTCATCCTCTGAAAGAGCAAGAAGATTTTTATTTACAAGATAACTCATATTTCTAGCGTCATCAAAATCTGCGAGCACAATTTTATCAGTTTGTTTTGAGTAATTTTCGTTAATATATTTTACAACTGGTTTCAAACTTTCAAGCTCAGAAAATTTTGGCATGGAAAAAATTATGGTGATAACAAGTCCAACCAGCATAAAAGTATGAGCAAACATTGTTTTTTCAAAATTTTTCTTTCTTAGAGTCCACAAAGTATAAATTGAAGGAAGACCAACAACAACAGCAAATATTTTTGCAGTTGTTGGAGTCAAAATATTTTTTGAAAGTTCAAAAGCAAAATTTGAATAAATTGAAGTTGCTAAAAATAATGTTGCAACTATACCTATAAATATTGTAAATAATTTTGTATTTTTTATTCTCAGCATGAAGCAAAAAGCTACTCCAAGAATTCCAGGTGTAAGAGGCAACATATAAATTTCTAATTTTCCGCTTAGAAGAGAGAAAAAAATAAACGACCCGATAAACCACGAGAAAACAATTTTTTCAAAGTTATCAAAAATTTTATAATCTCGAAAACTTTTAATTTTTAAAATATAATATAAAACTCCACAAATAAAAAATAGAGAATATGGTGCGTATGCCAACGGAGTATTTTTTATGTAATAATAAAATGGATAAGTGTGAGCTTTTGATTTTAACATTCGACCAACAGTTTCCTGACCCAAAAGTAATTTTATATATTGAATTCCATCTTTGGAAAAATACAGAGCCAAAAACCAGATAGCTATCAAACCAAAAATTATTAGTAAACCTTTTCCAATTTTTAAATGCTTAAAATATTTTAGATCTTTATTCAAAAGTAAAAAAGTAAATATAGTTATTATTGGAACTGCAAATGCAGCTCCACCTTTTATCAAAATTCCAACTCCCATAAAAAAATACATCAAATAAATTTTTGCATCAGATTTTTGGACGAGCCCAAAATACGTTGTGAAAAAAATATAAAGTGAAAAAACTATAAACATACTCATAAACATATCCATTCTAATCACGGCAGAAGCACCAATCATAAATGGCAAAGTTGTTATCATGAGAGAATAAACAAACGCATTTTTTATAGATGTAACTTTTGACGCCAGATTAAAACATGTAACCGAAATTATGTACGACGGAATTACTGAAGCAAAAATTAAAAATAACGGGTAAAAATATTCTTTAAAATTTTTTTTGAAAAAAATTAATATCCAAAAATAAAGTGGTGGTTTATCTGGATATAATTCTCCGAAATATTTCATAATTAAGTAATTATTATTTTTTATCATGTCGTCAGCAATTACAAAATATTTTAGTTCGTTACGAACGTCTGGAAATCTTAAAAACATCATTGGAATAACAAAAAATAAAAAGAAAAGCGAAATTATTCCGATACATTTTTTTTTGGTAATTTGAAACATTGAATTCTCCTTTTAATTTTTTGATAAGTTATAAAATAAGTTTTTTGATAAGTTTAAAATAATTTCAAGAATATTTTTTCATAATAAAAATATTTCTCGAGTAAATTAAAACATTTGGAGCTTGACCAATTATAAAAACTGGATCTTTTTTGTAAATTGCATAAGTCAAAGAAAGCACACTTCCAACTATGCTAAATATCCAAAATGCAAATGGTAAATGACTTTTTTTTCTTTTTTCAGAGGCAATCCACTGCAGCAAAAATCTTAGTCCAAAAATTATATTTCCCATGTATCCGATTACTCTAAAAATATTTTCAGTAAAGTCTGATGAAAAAAAATTCATTATTTTTAACTCCCTATTATATCATATTTTAAAATTTTATTCTTCATCCATTTCACAGCAAAAACATCTGTGAAAGCTTGTATTCCTCTTCCAAAAACTTTATATTTAGAAACACCATACATTCTATCATAATGTCTAACTGGAACTTCAATAACTTTATATCCTCTGTATTTTGCAAGAGTTGGTAAAAATCTGTGTAAACCATCAAACATTTGATATGATTTTGCAACATCTTTTTTAAATAATTTTAAAGGTGAGGCAGTATCTTTTATATTATCACCCGTCACAAAATTTCTGAATCCATTTCCAATTTTTGATGCTATTTTTCTTTTTAATCCATCTTCACGAGTTGCACGCATCCCATTTACCATATCGTACTGTGGAACTTGATCTATAAGTAGATGAATATCTTCTGGATCGTTTTGTAAATCCCCATCCATCATAACAATTAAATCGCCAAGAGCTATTGTAAATCCAGCAGCAAGAGCTGCACTTTTGCCATAATTTTTTTTGAAATGAAAAACTTTTACTACAGAATTTTCTGTTTTTAATTTTTCTAAAAGCTCAAAACTCCCATCAGTACTACCATCATTTATAAAAAGTATTTCAAATTTTTCAAATCTTTTTTCCAAAGATTTCGAGACTTGAGTAACAACATTAGCGATATTTTCAAGCTCGTTGTAAACTGGTACAACAACAGATATTTCCATTTTTTTCCTCCAACAAATTTTTAATTAACTTTATTATTTCTAGTGCGTAAATTTTATAATTTGAAAATGAAATTAAGATGAAAATAAAAAAGAGAATATTAAATATTCTCTTTTAAAAATATTTTGCTCAAAATTTTTTTTAACTCTCTAAAATTTCAACAGGAATAATTTTATGAGCAAGAACATCAATAAGCCCCATATCAGTCAATCCAAGTTCTGGAACAGTTGGCAAAGAAATAAAACTTAGAGCCATAAAAGGTGCTGTCATTTTGCAGCCAAGTTTTTCAACTTCTTTATTTATAAGTTCAGCTTGCTCCATAATTTCTTCAGAAGTAAGCTCGCTCATGAGTCCGCCAATTGGCAAATTCATTTTGCCAATTATTTTACCGTTATCAACAACGATGAGTCCACCTTGCATTTCATGAATTCCATTTACCGCAACCGCCATATCATTTTCATTTGTTCCGAGCACAACAATATTATGGTGGTCATGAGAAATTGAACAAGCGATCGCTCCTCTTTCAAGTCCAGAACCATGAACAAATCCAACGCCAACTCCGCCAGTTTTTCCATATCTTTCCACGACGGCAAGTTTCAAAATATCTCTTTGCAAGTTTGGCAAAATCAAATTATTTTTTACTGGTAGCTCTTCAATAATTAATTTATTTATTATTTGCCGATCGATTAAATCTATCACCCGAACTTTTGTTGAAGATTTATTTGACTTTGAAATTAAGTTGAAAGATTCACTGGTAATATTTTTTTTAAGTTTCACACTATTTTTTATCCAATCAGGATATTTTGGGATAGAACATTTATTAATTAATTTTCCATCTTTTGCCACAAGTTCACCTTGGAAAATTACCATGCAAGGATTTATATTTTTAATATTTTCCACTATTAAAATATCAGCGAGTCTCCCAGGAGAAATACTTCCAATCTCGTCTTCCAATCTAAAATGTTTGGCAGCATTTATCGTCGCAATTTTTATTGCCTCCATTGGAGGAAGTCCAAGTTCGATGGCACGATTCACATTATAATTTATGTGTCCCTCACTTTTAATTTCATGAGCGTGCTTATCATCAGTGCAAAACATTAAATTTGAAAAATCCAATTTATTTTTTATTGCCCCAGAAATTAATACGTCCAAATTTCTTTCGCTACTTCCTTCACGAATCAAAACTTTTAAACCTACTCGCAATCTTGCAATTAATTCTTCAACTGTGACGCACTCATGGTCATCAGAAATTCCTGACGAAGCGTAAATATTTAATTCTTGACCCAATCTTCCAATGGCATGACCGTTTATTATTTTACGTTTCTGAAGTGTGTTTGCAATTTTATGAATATATTCATCTTTCACGAAAAGAATTTTTGATGGGTCAAGTTCACCGAGACTTATACTTTCATTCCAATTCATAATTTCGTCAACTTCTTTTTCGCCAAGAACAGCTCCAGTAGTTTCAAGTCCGGGAGCAGTTGGAACTCGAGAAGAAACTTCCAGCAACATTCTGTATGGCAATATTTCTATTGAGCCAAGCATAGCTTTGAAGCCATCAATACCAGCAACATTTGCAATTTCCATTAGGTCAGCACAAATAGTTGTCGTCCCATGTGGAACAATAACATCAGCCAAAGCTTCTGGAGACAGCATCGTGGTTTCAAAATGCATGTGAGTATCGATGAGACCAGGCAAAGCAAATTTTCCGTCGCAGTCAATAATTTTTTTTGCTTCGAGTTTTGCCTCAGGGTCAATGGAAATTATTCGCTTATTTTTTATATAAATATTTGTCGAATAAATTTCGCTGGAGAAAACATTTACAAGCATAACATTTTTCAACATTAAATCACACGGATATTTTCCGAGACCAGTTTCTAGTGTGTTTTTTATTTCCTCAAAAGTTCTCATGCAAAATCATCTCCTAAAATTTTTTTAGATACCCTGTGATGATTATAATATTAAAATAATAAAAAGTAAAACAAATAAAAAAATTCAGGAAAATATTTTCCCTGAATTTCTTCGTGATTATTTTGTATATTATTTTTTATGTCTAGCTTTTAAAATTTCTGTCACATCATTTAAAGATTTATTTTTTGCTTTGAGTAAAACCATCAGATGAAAAATCAAGTCGGCACTTTCGTCCAAAAAATTCTCAGAATTTGTCGCAGCGGCAAGAGCAGTTTCAACTCCCTCCTCACCAACTTTTTGAGCCATACGATTTACACCAGATTTAAAAAGCGAAGAAGTATAACTTTTTTCATCGGGATTTTCATATCGGTTAGCAATAATTTTTTCAAGATTTCCTAGCCAACCAAAATCAGAGGCGTCATTTTTTCCAAAGCAAGAAATATTTCCAAGATGGCAAGTGTTACCAACTGGTTCAGATTTTATCAAAATCGTATCGTTGTCGCAATCTTTTTCTATTGAAATATTTGCGTCAGAAATATTAAGAAAATTTCCAGACTCTTCACCTTTTGTCCAGAGACGATTTTTTGTGCGACTAAAAAAAGTAACCTTCCCAGTCTCAAAAGTTTTCTCCAAAGATTCTGACGACATGTAACCCAACATCAAAACTTGCAACGTATTTTTATCTTGGATTATTGCTGGAATAAGTCCGCCAACTTTTTCCCAATCAAGATTTTTTATTTCGTCTCGCGTCATATTCGCACCTCAATTTTATTTTCTCTCAAATATTTTTTCAAGTCGGAAATTTTCATAAGATTTTTATGAAAAACACTTGCCGCAAGTGCACCACTCACACAAGTTTCTTCAAAAACTTTTTTAAAATGTTCTTGATTACCCGCACCACCAGATGCAATTAACGGCACAGAAATAATTTTGCAAACTTCTTTCAGTTGTTGCAAATCATATCCGTCACGAACTCCGTCACTGTTCATACAATTCAAAACTATTTCACCAGCTCCTCGCTCTTGAATTTCTTTTATCCAATCAAGAGTCCGAATTTTTGTTGCACGAGTTTTCAATTCGTCGCCAGTAAATTGATAAACATACCAATCTCCATCCTCAAACTTGCTGTCGATTCCGATGACCACACATTGCGAGCCAAAAATTTTCACGAGCTCGTCAATCAAATTTGGATTTGCAAGTGCTGGAGAATTTATAGAAATTTTATCTGCGCCATTATTCAAAATAATTTTTGCCTGCTCAGAATTTTTTATTCCGCCAGCCACGCAAAAAGGTATGTCCAAAATTTTAGCAATATCTTCCACCCATTTTTTATCAACAACTTTTCCGTCACTGCTTGCTGTGATATCGTAAAAAACTAATTCGTCAGCTCCGTCGTCACGATATTTTTTTGCCAGCTCCAAAATATTTCCAACTATTTCGTGATTTCTAAATTGAACGCCCTTCACCACAACTCCGTCTTTTACGTCCAAGCAAGGAATAATTCTTTTGGCTAACATTT
>JBOFDW010000157.1:0-4554 GCA_051647385.1 Fusobacteriaceae bacterium | reverse complement strand
TCACGCAACACCATAATATTTTCTGGATTTCTAGCACGTGCCAAATTTAATTCTCTTATTGCTTCAAGATATTTTCCTTCTTGAGACAAATTCATCCCACGAAGCAAAGTATATTTTTCATTATTTTCAAAGCTATTATTTTTTGCTAAGTTATTTGAACACCCTAATATTACTGCAAATAAAAAAATCAAAAATATTTTATTTTGAGTTTGTCTCACTTTTTTATCACATTACTTGGTACAATTCCACCAGCTGACAAAATAAGTTTTATAGCTTCATCAATTCCAATATCAAGAACTCTTATCTCATCAACAGGAACCATGAGGAAAAATCCAGTCGTTGGGTTTGGTGCAGTTGGCATAAATACATTATAAAACTTTTGATCCATTCCCATATAATTTTCTATCGCTTCACTATGCTCAGAAGTTATAAAAGCCAGTGAGTAAACTCCTTTACGTGGATATTCTAAAGCAATAACTTTTTTGAAATTACTTTCTGTACCCTTAGATGCCATCCCAACTATTTGACTTACAGTGGTGTAAATATGTTTGACTACTGGCATTGTTTCAAAAAGTTTTCCGATTCTCTTGGTAAATTTTTCCACAAAAACCATTTTAAGCATGAAGCCAAATAAAGTTATAAGAACAAACATTATTACAAGAGAAGTTGTATTTATTGCAATCGTATAAATTTTCTTTCCGACTTCTAAGTCCAAACTCACAGCTTTTGAAACTATGAACCTCAAAATTCCAGTCACAAAAGAACTTGATATTATTCTTACTATAATAGAAAAAATCCAGTTAAGTATATAGAGTGTTAATATTATTGGAAGTAGAGCGATGAGTCCTGTATAAAAACTTTGTCTTATTTTCAATTTTGCCATCCTCTTAAGATAATTTTAGTAGTACTTTTGAAATTCTCATCTTGTCTAGCTCCAAAACTTTGAGCATGACTCTTCCCATATCAACTTCGTCCCCTATATCGGCCACTTTTGAAATTTCTGACATGATGAGTCCTGCCAAACTTTCGTAATCTTCAGACTCTGGTAGCTCAAGCAAAAGTTCTTTATTGAGCGTTGAAATATCTATCCGTGCATCAACAATATACTCTTTGTCAGATTTTTTTATGATGAGGTCTTCTTCTTCATCGTCAAACTCATCTCGAATTTCTCCGACGATTTCTTCTATCAAGTCTTCAATAGTTAAGAGTCCTACTACTCCCCCATATTCATCAACAACAACTGCTATGTGAACTTTTTTCTCCTGAAATTCTTTCAAAATTTCTATGATAGATTTTGTCTCTGGCACAAAATAAGCTTCACGGACAAATTCTTTAACCTCAACTTTTGTATTCCCTGACTTTACAACTTTTAAAATATCTTTTACATATAAAATCCCAACAACATTATCAATCGTCTCGTCATACACAAGAACTCTTGAAAATCCTGCTTCAACAAATTCATCCCAGATTTCATCTATGGTTTTGTGTGCCTCAATAGAATAGACCGAAGTTCTTGGAGTCATTACAGCCTTAGCCGAAGTTTCCCCAAAACTAAAAATAGAGTGAATCATTTTCTTTTCACCCTCTTCAATTATTCCCTCTGCCTCTCCCACGTTCACAAAAGATATAATATCTTTTTCTGTTATCATGAGAGCTTCATCTCTTATGTCTACCCTAAATAATTTTCCAATGAGCTTTGAAATTCCCATCATAACAAAAATCAGAGGCTTCATTACTAGAGACATATAATAAATTGGAGTGATAACTTTTCTAGAAAAAATAATGGCATTATTTTTAGCAATTATCTTTGGAGTTATTTCACCAAAAATTAAAATGACAACAGTAGTTATCCCCGACGCAATTACAATAGCTAAGCCATTATTTTCCATCATCTTAAAAACTATTGAGGTTGCTATTGCTGATGCAAAAATATTCACAATATTATTTCCAAGCAGCATAGTTGTCAAAATAGCATTTGGATATTTTAGCCACTGCCTCAAAAGTGAAGCTTCCTTTGGATATTCTGATTCAACATCTTGCAAGTGAATCGTTCTAAAAGTAGTTAAAGCGGTTTCTGAGCCTGAGAAAAATCCTGATAAACCTGTAAGTACAACAAGCAAAATTATATCCCAGACAATAGTCTGTTCCGTGTCCAATTAAATTTAGCACCTTCCTTATAAAATTTTTATTACGAAATGATAAATATTTTGTCACCCTTTTTAAGTGGCGTTCCACTTGTCATTAAAATTTTCTCAATCTTACAATCTTTGGCTGCCTTAACTTCGTTCATAAGTTTCATTGCCTCGACGATACAAACGGTATCACCTTTTTTTACTTTTTGACCTTCTTTTACAAATGATTCTGCACCTGGTGCTGGACTTGCATAAAAAGTTCCAACCATAGGTGACTCTATTGCTTCTCCTTCAACTGCTGGAGTAACCGCAGAAATAGTTTCAGTCATCTGAACTTGACCTTGAGAAATTGTTTGAACTGGAGCAGCAGATTGAACCACTTGAGTTGTAACAACTTGAGGTGCAACATTGAGCTCTCTTTTTAGCACAACTTTTACTCCATGGGACTCAAGAGAAATCTCGTTCAATTTATGTGCGTTCACACTTTTCGCCAAATCTTTTACTACATCTAAACTTATTTTCATAATTTTCTTACCACCTTTATTTTTATTTGATTTTTTATTTTTCTTAATATTTTATTTTTTAACTTAAATTTAAATCCTGCTTAAATAATTCCGTAGTATTTTTCATTAGCATGGCAATTGTCATTGGTCCAACTCCACCTGGAACAGGTGTTATCAACGAAGCTTTACTTGCCACATCTTCAAAGTCTACATCACCAAAAATTTTTCGCTCTTCAACTCGGTTTATTCCAACATCAATAATCACAGCATTTTCTTTTATCATATCAGATTTTATAAATCTATCTTTACCAATTGCAACCACCAAAATATCTGCCTCTCTTGTAATATCTTTTAGGTTTGGAGTTTTACTGTTGCAAACAGTTACAGTCGCACCTTCGTTGATAAGCATTATTGCAAGTGGTTTGCCAACAATATTACTTCTTCCCAAAATCACAACTCGTTTACCAGAAAATTCTATCCTATATCTTTTCATCAGCTCAACTATTCCGTTTGGCGTGCAAGATTTTATTGCATTTTTTTCATTCAAAAACATTCTACCTATATTTGCTGGTGTGAAACAGTCAGCGTCTTTTTTGGGCGAAATTTTATTGATAACTTTCGCCTCATCTATATGTTTTGGCAGTGGCATTTGAACCAAAATTCCATGCACATCTTTTCGCTCGTTCAAATTATCAAGAGCCTTCAAAAGTTCTGCCTCAGATATATTGGAAGGATATCCAATATGAAAACTATTCATGCCAACCTCGTCACAAGCCTTTATTTTTGAGTTAACATAAATTTGTGAAGCTTTATCGTCTCCAACTATTACAACTGCTAGCCCAGGTTTTTGACCAGTAATTTTTTCAAGTTTTTCTATCTCAAGTTTTAGTTCGCCCTTAATTTCTTGCGAGATTTTTTTACCATCAAGAATATTTGTATTGTTCATATAAGCCTATCCCCCACTTTCAAATGTTTTCCGTTTATACTATCAACTCCGCTGAGTGTAGATTTATTCTCAGGTTTTATCTTTGTCAAAATAATTGAGCCATCTTTGACTTTCACCACAAATCCCAAGCTCTTTTCTATTCCTATTATTTCTCCAAAATTTGCTCGCTCGAAATTTTCGTACTCGCTGCTCGCTTTGATATTTTTCTTGCACTCAATAATTTTCAAAAGTTTTTCGTCAATGTGAGTGAATACTCCTGGAAAAGGATTTAGACCTCTCACAAAATTATGAATATTTTCTGCCGTATCGTTCCAGTTAATTTTTAAATCTTCTTTTTTGTATGGCTTTACAAAAGAGACTTTGCTCTCATCTTGGGCAACATATTTTGCCGTACCAGCAAAAATCTTTTCCATTGCAACCATCAAAGTTTGAGCACCAATTTCTTTTAGTCTGTCATGAAGCTTCGAAAAATTATCATCTTCGCTGATGTTTGTCTTGGCAACTTCTATAATATCTCCAGCGTCAAGTTGCTCCACCAATTTCATTATAGTAACTCCGCTCTCTTTTTCTCCAGCAACTATCGCTGCATTGATTGGAGCTGCACCACGATATTTTGGCAACAAAGACGAGTGAACATTTATAATCCCATATTTTGGTATATCAATAATTTCCTTCGGTATAATTTTCCCATATGCAACAACCACTATAAGGTCAGGCTCAATTTTTTTTATCTCTCTAATAATCTCGTCAGACTTCAAAGTCTGAGGCTGAAAAAGTTTGATATTTTTTTCCATTGCAAATTCTTTCACAGGTGTAAATTTTATTTTGCCACCACGCATGTTTGGCTTGTCAACTTTTGTAAAGATTGCCTCCACTCCATATTTTTCGTAAATATTTTTGAGTGATGAAATTGCAAATTCAGGCGTACCCATAAAAATTATCTTCATTTAAGTTCCTTCTAAATTTCTTTCCA
>JBOFDW010000156.1:0-6801 GCA_051647385.1 Fusobacteriaceae bacterium | reverse complement strand
CAGTTTCAAGTTGGAGCAGTGGCGAATTTTTTTCCTTGATGGAAATTACTTTTATAAAATTTGATAAAAAAGTTTTTGATGGCGTGATATTTATTTTGTTGGCAACTTCCAAGTTAAAAAATCTGTTCTCAGAAACTTTGCCCATAGAAAACACGGAATATTTTCCACGACCTTGAAGACTGTTTGAATAATTTTGAACTCCAGCACGAAATCTCTTTTCTATTTCGCTGGAAAAATCATAGCCCATAAGTGCAGAAGAAAGATTTATGTTATCAGGTGACACCACAAAAGAAAGTTTGCTCTTGGCTGCTGCAAGTTCTATTATAGAAATTATTTCTTGGTTGCTAATAATATATATCGCATCATTTTTTTCTATGCTTGATATTATAGTTTGGATCTCACTTTCCACAGGAACAAAAGTTGGCTTAAGATTATTTTTCGTTGCTGAAGTTTTTAGCGTATTAATAAATTTTGGATATTTTGATACAGTGTAACTTGAAATGAAGAACGCAATATTTTTTATGCTTCCAGCTTCTTTTAAAAGTTTTAGGTCTTTATCTATCTCCAGTTCTCCAGAAATATAAATAAAGTTTTTTGGTATGGCAGAATAATATTCTAACCCGAAAGGAAATATCACAGTCTTTTTACTTTTGAGACCAAGAAGTTTTGAGTTTGAATCAAGCACAAAAATTGCGTCGATTTTTTTGTTCTTGTTCATACTATCTATATTTCCCTGCAAACTTTTGCTATCAGAAAAAATTACTTCCACAATTGAAGCATTGATTGATGAACCTGAAAATTCATTTTTAATTTCTGCTCGTAATTTCTCTATCAAAGTTTTATCAAATTTTTTGTTGATAATTACCCCGATGTTTTGTTCTGCAGCAATTATAAAAAAATTGATGGCAAAAAATAAAGTTATGATTTTAAGAATATGCTTTTTCATGACCCTCCCAAAATTAAATTAAAATTAGCTGACTTATCAAAAAATTTACATCTAAATTTATATTTATCTATCAATAATTATATACTGTTCAACCCAGTTATGTCAAATTAATTTGGCTCTTTGTTTTATTTTAGTTGCTATAATTTTTTACTCTCTACAAAAATTTTATATTTTTTAATTTTTTATTTTACTTATTTTTAATTTTTTATTAAAATTTTTAGAGAAGAAGTTTGAAGGCGAGCGATAAGCCTTCATAAAATATTTTCATGAGAAAATGTTTTTATTTTAAAATATTGGAGGAATAAATCACCATGAATAATTTTTTTAAATTTTTAAGAAAAAAGAATATTGAGTTCACCACCAAAAGATATTTCGTAGATGTTTTAGGTTTCATGGCGTTCGGACTTTTTTCTTCACTACTCATCGGAACAATTCTAAATACCATTGGTCTAAAATTTAATATAAAATTTCTCAGCGAAGTTGTCGCACCGATTTGTCGGAGCATGACTGGAGCAACAATTGGAGTCGCAGTTGCTTACGCCTTAAAATCTCCGCCACTAGTTTTATTCAGCTCGGTAATTACTGGTGCTGCTGGAAATGCTTTGGGCGGTCCTGCTGGTGCTCTAATCGCAGCTTGTCTCGGAGCTGAGTTTGGAAAATTAATTTCAAAAGAAACAAAGCTCGACATACTTTTGACTCCTGCCACAACTGTCATCATTGGAGTTGGAGCTGGTGGAATTGTTGGACCATTAATCGGCAAGCTAATGTTTGCACTGGGAAAATTTATTATGTACGCAACAGATTTGCAACCATTTTTTATGGGCGTGATAATTTCTGTTGTCATGGGAATGATTTTGACTTTACCAATAAGTAGTGCCGCTCTTGCAATAATGTTAAACTTGGGCGGACTGGCAGGTGGTGCGGCAACAATTGGTTGCTCGGCTCAGATGATTGGTTTCGCCGTGATAAGTTTTAAAGAAAATGGTTGGGGCGGATTTTTCGCTCAAGGTTTTGGCACATCAATGTTGCAAATGCCAAACATAATAAAAAATTGGAAGGTATGGATACCAGCAATAATTTCATCGGCAATTTTGGGTCCAGTGGCAACAATAATTTTCAAGCTGAAAAATATTCCGCTCTCATCAGGTATGGGGACAAGTGGACTGGTAGGACAGTACGGAACTGTTGAGGCG
Organism: Fusobacteriaceae bacterium; assembly: GCA_051647385.1. GTDB lineage: Bacteria > Fusobacteriota > Fusobacteriia > Fusobacteriales > Fusobacteriaceae > JAGNZR01. Next base: position 4,662 of record JBOFDW010000156.1, on the reverse strand, counting down.
ATGGCGGGAGAAATTTCCACAGCAAAACTTTATCTCATAATTTTTGTGTTTCATTTTTTTGCACCTGCAATAATAAGTTTGGTCACGTATAAAATTATGAAAAAATTTGGGCACATAAAAGATGGAGATCTAAAAATAGAAACCAGTATTTAATTTATATTTTTTTTATTAAAGTTTTCAAAACTTTTTTTGCTAATTTTTTTCGTGTGATAAATTATTTTACAAGGGAAATATTTTTGAGATAAATAAAAAGCCCTCATAAAATTCTGAGAGCTTTAAAGTTGTGATTAGTTTCTATTATTTTTTTCTGTTATTGAAAATTAGAATGAAAATCTATATCCAAGGTTCAAAGCTATTCTTGAATAATTTTGTGGAGTGGTTGATGTTTCATTGGTATCATAAATCGAATCATACGGACTTGTAGTTGAGTATTTGTGAGTCAAAGAAGCTGAATTTACTTTATACATAATGTCGATGACAAAATTTTTAAGCTCAACACCTGCACCTATTCCGTAATATAACCCAGACGTATAAGAATATTCTTCCTTTGTAGTTCCTTCAAAGTTTGTTACAGGAGTACCATCATATTTACTACTATCCCATTCTTCTCCATCTCTAGAACCATTTTTTTCCAAACTATTTATCGAATATCCTACATCAAGTTTAACAAAAGGTCTCAATCCAGAAAAATTTCCAAAGCTATAAATGTTAGTTAAATATACTGGTATTGAATTATAACTTGGATTAGCCTCAATAGAAGTGCTTTCTCCATCTTTAACCTCAGCATGTGGAGCATGAATTTGATATCCAACTCCAAGTCCAAGCTCATAAGATGTTGTAACTCCATAAGTCATTTCAACTGCAAATTCATACCCTAAACCTTTTGTCTCTCCAACCATGTTCACATAAGTTGTTTTATAATCTTGGTAAGTCGCCATTAAATCAAGACCTACCTTTGGATACAAATTCATTTTCCCTACTTCTCCAGCCATTGCAACAGCTGACAAAGCTACTAACCCTAGTAATACTTTTTTCATAAAAAACTCACTCCTCTTATTTTAAATTTTATTTATTATTTTAGACAGGTATTAATAGTGTACCTCACTCACGTAAACTTTGTCAAGTATTTTTATTCAAGTTTTCAAAACTTTTTTTGTTATAACAAAATTTTAGAGAAGAAGTTTGAAGGCGAGCAAGCTTGAATAAATAAGGAGCAAAAATATTTTGCGACTATATTTATCTGATGTCGTTTTGGCAAAGCCAAAAATATTTGACGAAACCTTCATGAAAGTTTTCATAGAAAAACTTTTTGCTCTCCAAAAACCATCTTTCCAACCAAAATCCCCTCCAATTTTTCTCGAAAAAAAGTTAAAACGAAAAATACGACGTCATACGAGGTCATACTGCTACTTTTACTTTTCACATGAACGTAAGTTCACAAAAAACTTTTAACACCCCTTAATCGAGACTCGATTTTTTCCTCATATAATAGACTTTTCGAGTTTCGTCCTTCAAACAACTTTCATAACCAACAATTTTACCAAAAACAACCCCCATAAAACCAGCCCTGAAAAATTCCAAGCTTTTTGGGAGGCACTTTTTCGTGATATATCATTTTCACACGAAAGACAAATAAGATTATTTTTGAAATTTTCGAGAACTATTTTTACAAAAAATATTAAAACTAAAAAGCAAACTAATATTTTTGGTTAGGAGTTTCATAGTTTTCATGCTATACTTTAGATATAAAACTTTGAGGAGGCGGAAAAATTTTGGAGAACTTAACATTGCAAGAGAGAAAAATAATTATCACTGTCATGATAGTCAGGTTCACAAAAAAAATTGGGCGAGAAAAAAAGACTCGTCAGACTTTGTTCAAGCGAACAACTCTCAGAAAGATTGTTGAAAAAAATATGCTCGAAAATATTCCGCTCCCTGAAAATTCTGCTTACGAAAGTTATGAAGTTTGGCTTAAAAGTTGCGTGCGACGAGAAAAATATAATATGACAGTCCTAAAAAATATTCAAAAAGCTAAGAGCAACGTTTGGGTTTTGGAGTGGGGACTTATAAAACTCGAAGAGGAAATAAGACAAGAGAAAGAAAAGCAAGTGAATTTTTTTGAGCGACTCCAAGCAGTTGGTCAGACTTTTAGTTTTGATAAAGATGAGAATAATCATAAAGACAGAAAAAGTTTCGGGCGAAATTCGAGCTATGAATTTTCTCGGGGACAAGTTTTGTTTCTCAGAAGGAAGCGATAGTTTTTTTGTTGTACGGATTTTTTTAACTGCAAAAAGTTTTTCTATGAAAACTTCCTTGAATGCTTATCGTTCGCCTTCAAACTTCTTCTCTAGCAATTTTATAAAAAATTATAAATAGAAATTGCATATCGAAAAGTTTTAGAGAAGGTGGAGCAGGTGGGCGAGCGATAAGCCATCCATAAAAAAACTTGATAAGAATATTTCTTTGTTATTTTGAGCTGACCAAAAAATTTGGTTAGCTTTTTTATTTGTTCTGAAAATTTTTCAAATGAAAATATTTGTGGTATAATTCTAGGTGGTATAATTCTAAAATGATTAAAAATTTTTTGGAGGTAAATATATTTATGACAAAAATAGTTAAGTTAGTTTTGAGCGAAGAGTCAAAAGAAAAATTTGAGTCTCTTGGTACGCCAAGAAATATTGAAGAAAATATTTCGATTGGTTTTAATTGGCTTGGATTTTTTTTCTCAGAAATAATGTTGTTGGTAAAAACTTTGTGGGGAACATTTATAATCGCACAGATAATTCTATATTTTGTAACAATGATTATTTATGGAGTAGCATTTATAACGATTATGTTCAACGCATTAATGACGGCTGAAAATTATCACGATATTCAAAGAATGTTTGGAATGTATTTGGCAATTTTTGGAATTATAATTGTGATGTTGATAATAAACGGAATTATAATTGGGCTGCATATTAACAAATGGCACATCAAAAAATTATTGACACTCGGTTATTTTCCTGCGACAGATGAGGACAGAAAAGTTCTTATCGAAAAAGGAATACTAAGAAAATAAATTTATATAGCAAAAATTTTGAAATAAAAAAGTAGAGATACAGGTTTAACAGCCTCTCTTTGAATTTTATTTTACTTGATATTTTTTAAGATGAAAGTGATACTATAAAAATGGAGGTTGAAAGTGTTAACTAAAAAATTTATATTTGTTCCGTTGAAAATAAAAAAAACAATTTGCATGATATTAATAAAATTATTTTTAATATCGATACCTTTTATTACAGAGACACAATTTTTTCAGGATTATTTTCCTCTAGATTTTTTTCCTGGGTTTTTTATTAAATCTTTGTTTGTTGCAATTTGCATAGCACATTATTTATGTCTAGTTTTTATTTACTTTTTTTTAACTGAACAAAAAATATACAATTTCAAATTTGCATTAATGCTTCCAGCTTATCCATTAGGAATATGTATAACTTTTATTGTTATATTCTTAGCTGATTTAAGTTTCTCTGGATTTATTTCTTTGATTTGTTTAGGAATTATTTTAGGATTATTAAAAAAATACACATTAAAATTTAGCTCAAACATAAAACTTGCATACGATATTCTTATGATGACTATTTTTGCTTCCATCGATTTATATCTACTTGTTTATTTATATCTTAGTTATTTTGGCAAATAGTATTAGTACAAATATTATTACCATCTAAATGATACAATGTAAAAAAACTTTCCCCGTGCAAAAAAATAAAAGCTTGTATTATCTTTAATATTATGATAAAATATTTTAGTAAATTTAGGCTAGGGTCTAGGGTTAGCCTCCTAGTTCGTGGCTTAGATAAAAAAATATGGAGGTTATGGCTAATGAAAACGAAAGCAGAAATTATCAAATTATTTGGAAAGTCAGAATCAGATACTGGTTCAACTGAGGTTCAAGTCGCTATATTAACTGAGCGAATAAATCACCTAACAACTCACCTAAAACTTCACGTGAAAGATCACCACTCAAGATTGGGTCTTCTAAAAATGGTTGGGCAAAGAAAAAGACTTTTAAATTATCTTACTAAAACTGACATAAACGGTTATAGAGCTTTGATCGAAAAATTAGGAATAAGAAAATAAAAATAATTTAAAATAATTTAATTTTAAAAATTTATTTTGGTAAATAAATCATGTGAATTTTAAAGTTAATCTTAAAATCAAATTATATAACTTTCTAAAAAGAAGGTGTCTCGGATAAATTTTTCCGTGGTAGCTTCTTTTTTTATAAAATTAAGGAGGGGATTTTTGTGCATAATTATATTTTGAAAAGGTTTCTCATGCTGATACCAGTTTTGATTGGAGTTTCTTTTCTGGTCTTTACAATTATGGCTCTCACGCCCGGCGACCCTGCACAATTAATTTTGGGAGAAAATGCACCAAAAGAATCTATCGAAAAACTTCGGGAAGATATGGGACTCAACCGCCCGTTCATCGTTCAGTACGGTTCATTTATTTCTAGGGCTGTGGTTGGAGACTTTGGAAAATCTTATACTTCTGGGCGAGATGTTTTCAGCGAAATTTTCGCAAGATTTCCAAACACACTTTTACTGGCTGTGCTTGGAGTTTTAATTTCCATTGCCATAGGAATCCCAATAGGAATTATTTCAGCAACAAAAC
>JBOFDW010000155.1:0-12286 GCA_051647385.1 Fusobacteriaceae bacterium | reverse complement strand
GACACTGTCGTTCCAGTTCTTGCCCTCACAACTTTGCATCCGATTTTGGCTGGAGTTTTTATTGCAGGTCCACTCGCCGCGATTATGTCGACGATAGATTCTTTGCTCATTCAATCTTCTGCGACTATTATAAAAGATTTGTACATCAGATATATTTTGCGTGGTGCTGAGCCTGAACCAAAAAAAATCAAATTTTTCTCTCGGTCAACTTCTCTGATTCTTGGAGCAATAATTTTTGCCTTCGCATTTTATCCGCCAGATTTAATTGTAACTTTGAACTTACTTTTTTTGGCTGGGCTCGAGGCAATATTTTTCTGCCCAATAATTTTTGGTCTCTATTATAAAAAAGCAAATGCAACTGGAGCGCTTTCGGCAATTTTTTTTGGCTTCGGAAGTTTCATATTTTTTTTTATCGCCAAGATAAATTTTTTCGGCATGCATAATATTGTACCAGTAATTTTTTTGGCGACTGTAAGTTTTTTCATCGGGAATTATTTTGGTAAATCTCCCAGCGAACAAATCAATAAAATATTTTTTGGCGACTAATATTTTTACATTGAAAATATTTTGCCTTTGAACATTAGAAAAACTCCTATTGGAGTTTTTTTATTGTTTTTTACACGTTGAAAAGTCTAAAAAAATCATCACACCAAAGTCCATTAATATGGGCTCTCAAAAAAAATAGCCTCCAAATATTTTGAGCATTTTTTCTTTGATACTAGCAAAGTCTCATTAATACTAAGAAGTGTTAAAATTTTTATGCCTCAAAATATCGCTCACAATCACTTTTCATTTGATATTTGTCCGCAGAAATTCTTAGAGGGTCTTAAATCGCATTTATTTTTTTAACCCTTATAAACTAGTCTCTCCAGACGTGTTGATTTACGAATATTTGAGATTTCTACATGAAATCACCCTCGTGAAAAAATTTCATAGGGAATTTTTTTATTTTTGTGATATAATTTTGTAATATAAAAAATTTGTGAGGAGAATTTAATTATGAAAAAAGTTTTGATTATTTGTTTTTCCATAATATTGATGATAGGTGTTAGTATTGCTATTTACAAAAAAACTACTCAATTAAATTCTTCCAAAGCAGAAAAATATTTTAACAGTGGAAATTTTAAATATTCTCAAGAAGATTATGATGGAGCTATTGGAGATTTTGACAAAGCAATAAAAATAAATACAAATTATTCAGTTGCTTTTCTTAATCGTGGAATTTCAAAAACTAAACTTGGACTACTTGAAGATGCAATTCAAGATTTTAATATCGCTATTAAATTAAATCCTAATTATTCAGAAGCTTTTTATTATCGCGGAGTTTTAAAATCTATTCTTGCAACAAATGAAGAAGCTATTAAAGATTTTGATATCGCTATTAAATTAAATCCTAATTATTCGGAGGCTTTTTATTTTCGTGGACATTTAAAATATAATCTTGGGAGAAATAAAGAGGCTATACAAAATTTTGATACGGCTATTAAATTGAAGCCTAATTATTTTGATGCTTTTTATTCTCGTGGACTTTCAAAAATTGCTCTTGAGAGGTATGAGGATGCAATACAAGATTTTGATACGGCTATTAAATTAAATCCTGATTCTTTTGATGCTTTTTTTCAGCGTGGAATTTCAAAAAGCAGTCTTGGGAGATATGAAGAAGCAATACAAGATTTTGATAGGGTTATAGAATTATGTTCAGTATATTTAGAAGCTTTTAACAATAGAGCGGAGAGCAAAATTAAGCTTGAGCAATATCAAGGAGCATTGGAAGATTTTGAGAAGGCATTCAAATTAAATCAAGATGATGAACTTTATATTAGAAATAAAAAAAGAATTGAAAAATTAATTGCCGTGGAATAAAAATCTAAGTAAAACTTTCCTCGTGAAAAATTTCACGGGGAATTTTTTTATTTTTGTGATATAATTTTGTTGAGAAAAAAATTTTTGTGAGGAGAATTTAATCATGAAAAAAGTTTTGATTATTTGTTTTTCTATAATATTAATAATAGGTGTCATTTTTACTATTTATAAAAAACACTCCCAAACAAATTTGGAAGAGGCTCAAAAATATTTTGACAGCGGATATCAAAAATATGGTGTTGATAACTATAACGGTGCCATTAAAGATTTTGATCAAGCAATAAAAAATAATCCAAATTATTTTGAAGCTTTTAATAATCGAGGGAATGCAAAAAGGTTGCTGGAAAATTATGAAGGTGCAATAAAAGATTATGACCAAGCAATAAAAATAAATCCAAATTATTTTGAAGCTTTTAATAATCGTGGAGTTGTAAAAGATAAACTTAAAGATTATGAAGGTGCATTGAAAGATTTTGATCAAGCAATTAAATTAAATCCAAAATATCTATTTGGTTATTTTAATCGTGGAAATGTAAAAGCAACATTAAAAAATTATGATGGAGCTATTAAAGATTATGATAAAGCTATAGAATTATCTCCACAATTTACCCCAGCCATTGAGTACAAAAAAATAGTTGAAGAAAAAATTGCCAAGCAAAAAAAATCCAAGTAAAACTTTCCTCGTGAAAAATTTCATGGGGAATTTTTTTATTTCTGTGATATAATTTTGTAGAGAAAAAATTTTTTTGTGAGGAGAATTTAATTATGAAAAAAAGTTTAATTATTTTTCTGTTACTTATTTTGATAATAATTTATATTAAATATATTTATAAAAAATTTACTCAAGAAAATTGTGATGACATAAAAAATTATTCTGATAATAATGTACAGAAAAAAGAACTTGAAAATGATATAAAATTCTATGATGAAATTATAAAAAATAATCCAAATGATTTTGAAGCTTTTAATAATCGTGGAATTACAAAAGATTACCTTGAAGATTTTGAAGGTGCAATAAAAGATTATGACCAAGCTGTCAAATTAAATCCAAATTTTTCTGACGCTTTTAATAATCGTGGATTTGCAAAAGAAAGTCTTGGTTGGTATGAAGAAGTTTTGGCTGATTATAATATGGCAATAAAATTAAATCCTAAAAATAAAACTGCTAAATACAATAAAAAAAGAGTTGAGCAAATAATTGCCGAGCAAAAAAAATCTTAGAAAAATAAAAACCCCTCGTGAAAAATAAATTTCACGAGTGATTTTTTATTTTCGTGATATAATTTTGCAAGATGAAAAAAATTTGAAATAAAAAATCCAGTCATAAAAAAATTGACTGGGTAAAGTTGCTCAAATACTTTTTCTCTCTAAAAAATCTACTATAAATATTCAAAATCATTTTGTTTTTTTTGAAGTAACCAGTAAAGATAGATTTTTAAGAGTATTGATTGCACATTCAATTTCAAAATTTCCCTGCGAAAGAATTCTCTCATAATAGTCTTTTCCATTTTTCATAAGTGATTCATCATGATGATTCGCACGAAAAGAATCATCCCTCCCTTTTTTTGAATGGTAAACTTTTGGTTTTGCCATAAACTAAACATCTCCTTTCACTTCATTTTTTTTTCTAAAAGTTTCACTGGATTACGCCCAGCTATATCTTTTACTACATACTTTTCACCAGCTGATGATATCTTGCCATAGCTGCAAAAACTATCTTTGCTTTCATTCTTTATATTATAATAAGTACCGAGAGGACTATCAGAAATCTTATCAAAAATCAAACTCAATGGAATGTATCTCCCCGTATCCTCGAAACGTTTATAAGCTCTTCTTGTCACTTCTTCTCTGCCCAAACAGACAAATGTCAAATGAGTCCTATATCCAATTCCAATTAAAAAATTTGAAAGATCAACTAATTCTTTCTTCACATCCCCAGTCATAACATAAATTATATTGTTACCATCTTTACAACATTTTAAAAATAGACTCTCATTTTTCCAATTTTCTCCACCAAGTATTATTTGCACAGACTCTTTATGAACCAAATCTGCACCTGCTGGTGAAAGCGAAAATTCTGGTAATTTTCTTTTAGCATAATCTGAATCTAAAACAATTGCCCCTAACTCATCTGCAATAATATTAACAAAAGTTGATTTTCCAGAAGATGGTGAACCAATTACAAAAAATGCCTGTTTCTCTTTTTTTATTTTGTTTAGAGGTAATGCACCTCCGCCTCCGATTCCAAGTTTTATCTCATTATCATTAGACAGTCTTTTCTCTGAATAAAGTTCATCTAAAATTTGTTTTCTTAACCGTTCTCTTTCATTTTCTGTACGATAGTCTGACCTTTCTTCAATACAGTTGAGTGTATTTTTTCCGTTAGAAGAAGCCAACGCTCTTTCGATATGCAAAACTTTACCAGTAATTATTTTTATTTCTTCTGGAGTTTTGATTGAAGAAAAGATTTCAGTTATAAATTGCTCAGTTAATTTAAAGTTCTCGTACAAAGGTCTCATATATTTATTTCTCCCATAAGAATATTATAACACATTTTAATATATTTAACACATTAATTTTATCAACTAAACTTATTTGGAATATAATTACATACCATGTAACTTTCTAATTATATCATATTGAAATATTTTTTTCAATTATATTTTTAATAGAAAAATATTGTAACATATTTTATTTTTTTTGAATACATAAAAAATCCCTCATGAAATAATTTCACGAGGGATTTTTTTATGTGTCAGTAATATGAAAAGTAACTAAATTTTCCCAGCAACTCCAAATTCTTTCACGATTATATCCGAAACATTTGGCGAAAGAAAAGCTGGCAACGTAGGTCCAAGGTGAATATTTTTTACACCAAGAGACAAGAGTGCAAGAAAAACTATGACAGCTTTTTGCTCATACCACGCAATATTATATCTTATTGGAAGTTTATTTATGTCGTCAAGTCCAAAAACTTCTTGGAGCTTCATAGCAATCACAGCCAGTGAATAAGAATCGTTGCACTGACCCGCGTCAAGAACTCGAGGTATCCCGCCGATATCTCCCAACTGCAATTTATTGTAACGATATTTTGCACAACCAGCCGTCAAGATTACAGAAGTTGACGGAAGATTTTTTGCGAACTCAGAATAATAATCTCGGTCTTTGTTCCGTCCGTCACATCCTGCCATGACAACAAATTCTTTTATCGCTCCACTTTTAACCGCGTCAACAATTTTATCCGCCAAAGCTAAAACTTGGTTGTGAGCAAATCCACCAACAATTTCACCAGTTTCAATTTCTGTTGGCGACTTACAAGTTTTCGCAAGTTTTATTATCTCAGAAAAATCTTTCTTACCATTTTCATCAGCCGAAATATATTTCCAATTTGGAAACCCAGCTGCGTTTGTCGTGAAAACTCTGTTGTTATAAGTTGCGTCAGCATTTGGAGGCACGATACAATTTGTTGTGAAAAGTATTGGACCGTTAAACGACTCAAATTCTTTTTTCTGATCCCACCAAGCTCCGCCATAATTTCCAACGAAGTGCTTATATTTTTTTAGCTCAGGATAATAATGCCCCGGCAACATTTCCGAGTGAGAATAAACGTCGACCCCTGTCCCGTCCGTCTGCTCCAAAAGTTGTTTCAAATCGTACAAGTCATGTCCGCTAATTAATATTGCAGGATTTTTTTGCACGCCCAATTTTACTTTTGAAATTTCTGGGTGACCAAAAGTTCCTGTGTTCGCCTCGTCCAAAAGTTTCATAGCTTTTACTCCGAACTCACCACATTTTAAAACAAGAGCTTTTAATTCTTCGATGGATAATTTTTCGTCCTCAGTTGCAAGAAGTCCTTCTTCCAAAAATGCGAAAAGTTCTGGATTAGTTTTTCCAAGATGTCCTGCGTGAGCAGTGTAAGCTGCCATACCTTTTAATCCGTAAAGCAAAAGTTCTCGAAGTGAACGCACGTCCTCATTTTCAGTTCGTAAAACTCCGACAGTTTTTGCAATGTCCAACATTTCTTCTTCAGTCGTTGCCGTCCAAGTCGTGAATTTTTTATTCTCGTAATCTGGATTCAAAGTTCCGCCCATGTTTGGAAAATTTCCCTTGATGTGCTCACGAAGTTCCAGACCTTTTTTTATCTCACCGATGATTGCCGCATCATCAAAGTTTGCGTTTGTGATTGTCACGAACATTGCATTTGTCAAAAAATCGTTTGGAGTTCCACAAGGTTTCGCTCCGTTTGTAAATTTTCTCACTTGTGAACTATAAGCAGCGACACCTTTCGCCGTATAAACTAACAAGTCCTCCAAGTCTGATGTCTTAGATTTTTTTCCGCACATCCCAGCGTTCAAATTACAACCTTGATTTTTTAAAGTTTCTTGACATTGATAGCAAAACATTTTGTTCCTCCTTGAATTTTTTAAGTAAAAGTTTACGCCCAATTTTTTTCTATCCACTTTTCTTCCTCTCTAGAAAATTTTAGAGAAGGGGGGACAGGGGGGCGAGCGATAAGCCACCCATAGAAAACTTACGGTAGAATTTTATTCTTTCAAATAATTTGAAATATTTATGAGGGCTTATCGGTCGCCCTCAAACTCCTTCTCTAAAGATTTAGTTTGACTCAACGTTATTATTATAATATACTAAATTAAAATTGTATGTTGCATTTGCAACGTGAGGAGAAATATTTTGAAAACTTACCTAAAAACTTTGCGAGGAGTTTTTTTATTCAACGAAATGCCCGACGAAGATATTTTGAAAATAATTACGTGCTTAAACGGACATGTGAAAAATTTTGAACGTGACGAAGAAATTTTTATGCAAGGAGAAAAAATTTCTGAGATTGGAATTATTTTGGAGGGGGAAGTTTATGTGAACAAGGACGATTTTTTTGGCAACAGAAATATTATCACGCAAATTTCTCCAGCAGGAATTTTTGGCGAGGCTTTCGTCCTTGCAAATATTTCAAAAATTCCCGTGACAGTTACCAGCAAAACTCCCAGCAAAATTCTTTTCATAAATTTCAAAAAAGTTTTTTCTGGTTGCTCAAGTTCTTGCAACTTTTGTTCGACCATGATAAATAATATGCTCCAGTCCATCGCTAAAAAAAATGTTATCCTCAACGAAAAACTTGAAATACTTTCCAAGCGGACGACTCGAGAGAAAATTATTTCTTACCTTGAGACTCAGGCTATAAAATCTGGAGCGAAAAATTTTGTGATTCCTTTTTCTAGGCAAGAACTCGCAGACTTTTTAAATGTTGATCGAAGTGCATTGTCTCGAGAACTTTCAAAACTCAAAAGTGAAGGGCTGATAAATTTTGAAGGCGAGAAATTTTCTTTGATCTCGTAAATATTTACTCAAATTTTCAGAGAAGGGGGAACAGGGGGGCGAGCGATAAGCCACCCATATAAAACTTACAGTAGAATTTTATTCTTTCAAATAATTTGAAATATTTATGAGGGCTTATCGCTCGCCCTCAAACTCCTTCTCTAAAATTTTCTACTCTACCAATCCTTCTGTCTCCACTTGCTTCATTTGTCGCTCGTAAATTATTTTCTCAACTAGCTTTTTATTTTTTATCGCCGTTTCATTTTGCGGATTCAAATTTACTGCGTTATAATAATCTGAAAAAGCTTCTTGATACCGACCGAGTTTTTGTTTCGAAACTCCTCTATTATTATATGCGTCGGAATATTTTGGATTTATTTTTATTGCTTGGTCATAATCTTTGATTGAACCTTCATAATTTTTCAGCAACCTTTTTGCATTCCCTCGATTATAAAAAGCGTTAAAATTTTTTGGGTCGAGTTTGATTGCCTTATCATAATCTTTTATCGCCTCTTCATATTTTTCAAGTTTACTATTAGCATTTCCTCTATTATTGTAAGCAAAATTGTAATCCACCAAATAACTTGGATTTAATTTTATCGCGATGTCATAATCTTTTATTGCCTCTGAATATTTTTTCTGAGAATATTTTGCAAGCCCACGCATATTATAAACATCTTCAATTTTCGGGTTCAACTCAACTGCCTTATCGAAAGATTTTATTGCTCCGTCATAATCTCTCTTAAAATATTTTGCCTTCCCAAGAGAAAAATAATATGCCCACGAAAATTCTGGAGTCAATTTTATTGCTTGCTCCAAATCTTTTATCGCCCCGTCATAATCCTGTTTGTCAAATTTTAATCTACCCCTATAATTATACGCCACAGAATATTCTGGATTCAACTCTATCGCCTTGTTGATATCTTTCATAGCTCCGTCATAATCTCGCTCGTGTTTGTTAATTATAAATTCCAATGAATATTTTACCGTGCCACGAAAAAAATACGCCTCTGCATATTTTGGATTTAATCTTATTGCATTATCAAAATTTTGAATTGCCTCAGAATATTTTCCAGCCTTCAAATCTGAAACCCCTCTATGAACATACGCTTCAGCTGGAACTTTTTTCTCTTCCTCTATTTGAAATCCGTGACTAATATTTATCACAACTAACATAAGCACAAAAATTTTCAAAACTTTTCTCATAAATAAATTCTCCTCATAAATTTTTTATCTTATAATTTTTTTTCTTCTAAAATTTTTCTCTCTAATTAAATTTTTGTATAAAATCCTCGTTCCCAATTAAAGTTATAATTAAACGGTCAACACCCTTACCTATATTTTTTCTCTTAACTTCAATTTGCCCCAAATCTTTTGTACTAGTAACATGTGTCCCACCACACGGCATAATATAGTTCCCGCATTTCCAATAGAGAGCTTCTTGCTCTCCCTCATAAGGAAATTGTTCCACGGGCAAATTCTCACATATTAGCCTCTTGGTTTCTTTCGCAATGTAATCCATTTCTTCTTTAGAAATTTTTTCTTCTGTCCTAATATCAACTCGACCATACTTATCCGTTATTTTGCACCCAACTATAGATTTTAAAATATCCTTTTTCAAATTATCGTAGACCATGAGAGCAACGTGAAGTCCAGAATGGTGTAAGGTTGCTTTAGCTCTTCGCTCAACATCTATTTTTATTTTTACTTTATCCCCAACATTAAATAACTGTAAATTTTCTTCTGAAATATAATGAACAACTTTGCTCTCAACATTTATCAATGGAAAATCTTTTAAAAAAAGAGTTCTCCCTTCTATTTTTCTTGTGTCTATGAACTCAGCACAAATATTATTTTCTTTACTTACAATTCCTTTGTCTCCAATCTGACCTCCACCTTCGGGAAATGCAACGGTCTGATCTAAAATAATTCCGTCAGAATTTATTTCCATAATGGTTGCTTCACATTCAGTGGCAAAATTATTTTCATAATAAATTTTCTTTGTATTCATAATTAATTAGCTCCTTTGTTCAAATATAAATTTAGAATTTTTAAAAGTTCATCGTATGAGCAGTCCATAATTTCATCGCAAGTCATTTTTTTCCCCTTCAAATCTTTGCAAAGTTCTGAGCCAAATTTTTCTTGCATTGTTTCCATATATTTTTTTGAAATTTCTCGTGCTGGATTTTTAATTCCAGGAAGAAGTCGTCCATGTGTAACACCGATAATTATAACCGCTGCGTTTATTGCACCACATAAACTTCCAACAACACAACCTGAACCCATGCCACTGCAAATTGATACTTGTAAATTTTCTTTAAAGTCGTCATTATATTTTTGAATCATTGATTCGCCACAATTAAATCCTTGTGAATGATATTCCGATACTTTCATTTTACCACTCCTCATAAATATTTTGCTCTTTAAAATTTTCTGTCTCTTAATTTTTTCTTTTAAATTTTCTTCTTCTAAAATTATATCACACAAATAAAAAACTCCTCGCATAAAAAACGAAGAGTCCTATTTTTATTATTTGAAATTTATTTTGTAACTAGTCCAGCTGCTCCAATTATTCCAGCATCATTCCCAAGCTCTCCAAGTTTTATTTTAAGTCCGTCCAAGGCAATCCTCAAAGCATATTTGTGAAGTTTTTCTTTGACAGGATTCAAAAGTATATCTCCAGCTTGAGCAACTCCGCCACCAAGAATTAACATCTGCGGATTTATCAAATTCAAAACTATTGAAATTCCGTGTGCCAAATACTCTGACTCATAATCTATAAGCTCAAGTGCAAACTCGTCGCCTTCCTTCGCCGCGTCAAAAATAGTTTTTGCTTCAACATTGAGCAAATTTCCGTCCACCATTTTATAAACGAGATTATCTTTTCGAACCATGAGCCGAGACACAGCTTCACGAACGAGACCTGTAGCCGAGGCATAAGCTTCAAAACATCCGTGCTGACCACAGCCACAAAGTTTTCCGTTACGTTCCAATTTTATATGACCGACTTCTCCGCCTCCGCCTTTGAACCCAGAGATAAGATTTCCATCAACAAAAATTCCACCGCCAATTCCAGTTCCAAGTGCAATAGTTACTGAGCTCGTTGTTCCTTTTCCTGCTCCGTATTTTGCCTCACCGAGTGCGATAACATTTACGTCATTGTCCAGCTTAACATTTTGCACCCCAGAAATTTTTTTCATGGGAGTCGCCACATCAACATTATTTCCCCACGGAAAGTTTGAGAAAAATCCTACAATTTCTTGATGTTCAACTGGTCCAGGAATTCCAATTCCAATTCCTTCCAAATTTTTTATGTCAAATTTTAATTCTTCCGTCAACTCTTTTATAGTCCGATAAATTCTTGTCAAACAATCTTCCATTCCATTTGCGGAAATTGTCTTGATGGATCTGCTCTTAAAAAGTTGCCCGCTCTCAGACACAATACCGATTTTTGTGTTCGTCCCGCCCAAGTCTACACCTGCTACAAATTTCATGTGCGTCCTCTCCCTCTTCTAAATTTTTGTTTTCAAATGAACATCAGTTTGTGGAAATGGAATTTTAATTCCTTCTCGGTCAAAAGTTTCCTTAGCTTGCTCAAGGGTGTCAAAATATACATCCCAATAATCTTCTCGACGACACCAAACTCGAAAAATTATTTTAACAGAACTTTCTGCCAACTCAATCACTCGAATCATTCTTTGTTTTTCTTTCGACTTCTTCAAAACTTTTTCGTGATTATCAGCGATTGATTCCAAGATAGAAATTGCCGTCTTGAAATTATCTGTATAACTTATTGAAAATTTATGCTCGACCCTACGAGTTTTATGGCTGGTAAAATTTATAACTTCGCTTATAATAATTTTTCCGTTTGGTATAAAAATTTTCTTGTTGTCAACCGTTGTAAGTTCCGTCGCAAAAATATTTATCTCTGTAACTTCGCCCTGAAAAGTATTTATCTCCACAAATTGACCAATACTATAAGGTTTGAATGCTAGAATATTTATTCCACCGATAAAATTTCCAACAATATCTTTGAGAGCAAAACCAATTCCGACTCCCGCGGCTCCAAGTACAGTTGCAGTTTCAATGTTGCTGAGCCCAAAAAGTTTTAGCGAATAAAGAGCGAAAACAATATAGACCGTCGTACGAATCACCGAGAAAGAAAATCCCAAGGCTGATTTATTCACGCGTCTTTTTTCTTCTATGTCTAAAATTTTTGCTTTAATTTTTTTCAGTATTTTTTTCATAACAAAGTAAACCAAAATTACTATCCCAACTTTTAGCACGACCCTAAATATTATAATTACCACAAGTTCTATGATAGGTTTTCCAGTTACATAGTCTGATAAATTTGACGACATCGAAGTTGCCTTCAAACTTTCCTCCAAATATTTTCTGATATCTTCAACAAAATTACTAAAATTCATTTTTTCACCTCTCGAATATTTTAGCATAAAACAAATAAAAATGGAAGTTATAAAAGTTCAACATCCATTTTAAGTTACATAATTTTTCAGAGAAGCAGTTTGAAGGCGAGCGATAAGCCTTCAAGAAAGTTTTGTTAAAAACTTTTTGCTCCGAAAAATTTAAGAAAAATATTCAAGATAAAAAATCTCTTGCGATATTTCCATGAAGGCTTATCGCTCGCCTTCAAACTTCTTCTCTAATATTTTCTGATTAGATTTTATCACTGAAATTTTTTGCTCTTATTTTTTTTCTTCAAAATATTTTCACTAAATATTTTTTTAGCTCACTCAATTTTTAAAATTTTTTCTCACTTTAAATATTTATTACGAATTTTTTCATGAAAAAATATCAAATAAAAAAACTGACCCTAAAGTCAGTTCAAATTATTTCTCTTATCTTCAACTATTTTCCCGTCAACAAGTTTTATCACTCGGTCGCTTCTCTCGGCAATCTCAAGATTGTGAGTAACAATTATCACGCAAGTTTTAAATTCTTTGTTGATTTTTTTTAGTAACTCAACAATTTGGTCAGTACTTTCTGTGTCAAGATTTCCCGTAGGTTCGTCAGCCAAAATTATCCCTGGATTATTTATCAGCGACCTTGCCACTGCCCCACGTTGTTG
>JBOFDW010000154.1:0-3610 GCA_051647385.1 Fusobacteriaceae bacterium | reverse complement strand
TTGTTAAGGTTAACGGTAACAACACAAAAATTGAGCAGATAGGAACTGTAATCATAGAAGACTTTGTTGAAATAGGAGCGAACTGTGCAATTGACAGAGGAACTATTGGCGATACAGTTATCAGAAAATATACGAAGCTTGATAATCTTGTACACCTTGCTCATAATGTTTCTATTGGTGAAAATTGTTTCGTTGCTGGTCAAGTTGGTATGGCTGGAAGTTCTGAAGTTGGTAACAATGTGGCTTTTGGTGGTCAAGTCGGAGTTGGAGGTCATTTGAAAATAGGAGACAACGTCTCAGTTGGAGCTCAATCTGGAATTACTGGGGATGTTGAACCAAATCAAGCAGTTTCTGGTACACCTTTATTACCTATGCGTGATGATCTTAAAGTCAAAGTTTTTATCAAAAAACTTCCTGAGCTGGCAAAACGAATAAAAGAATTAGAAAAAAAAGTAGAAACTATGGTAAAATAGGTACATAAAAAAATTAATCGAAATTTTATATTGGAGGTTGAGCTATGAAAAAGAGAGTTTATTTTGATAAGTTTGACGATATGAAATTCATATCGCACCTTGACTTGATTCACTTTTTTGAAAAACTTATAATCAAGGCTCAACTTCCTATAAAATACACTCAAGGGTTTAATCCTCGACCAAGACTTTCTTTTGCAAATCCTGTCTCACTTGGAACAGAATCTTTCGATGAAGTTATGGATTTTGAGCTTGAAGAAAATTTGTCAGACGAAATTGTTTTTGAAAAATTATCTGGTATAAAAGTTTTGGGCTTCAAAATTAATCGAGTAGAAACAGTTTTACCAAGTGACAAAATTTCCATTGCAGACATTTTTTCAATGGCTATATTTGAAATTGAAGGAGAAAAAAGCGAAATAGATTTGCTCGATAGTATTTTGAATCAAGAAATTATTCTCGAGAAGAAAGAAAAGAATGGAAAAATTGTTGAGCGAGACTTGAAAGAAAAAGTAAAGAAAGTTTCACGTCTAAATAAAAATAAGATCGAAGTTTATCTGGTGAATGGCTCCCCAAATAGTTTCCTAAACATCGCAGGGATAAAACTTTGGAACGTAAGCATAAAAAAACTAGGGTACAAATTAGAAGGAGTGAGTTAGATGCTAGAACTAAAATTTATGAGAGACAATATAGAATTTTTGCAGGATATGTTGGCAAAAAGAGGGAGCGATATGTCTCTTGACGAATTTGAGCAACTTGACGCTGAAAGGCGAAATATTTTGACTGAGGTCGAATCTCTTCGAGGAAAAAAGAATACTGTTTCCACAGAAATTTCTAGGAGAAAAAAATCTGGTGAGGATGCAAATCAACTCATAGAAGATATGTCACTTGTTGGTGGCAGGATAAAGGAGCTCGATGCCAGTCTTGTGGAGATAGAAGAAAAAATTGCCTATATTCAAAAGACTATCCCAAATGTTCCTCATGAATCTGTACCAACAGGTAAAGATGAGAACGATAATGTTGAGGTTCGACGTTGGGGCACTCCAAAAAAATTCAGCTTTGAGCCAAAGCCACATCACGAGATGGGAGAAAAACTTAACATCTTAGATTTTGAACGTGGGACAAAACTTGGTGGTTCAAGATTTGTAATCTATCGTGGAGCTGGTGCAAAACTTGAGCGTTCACTTATAAGTTTTATGTTGGATACTCACACCGAAGAGCACGGATACACTGAACATATTACTCCCTTCATGGTCAAGAGAGAAATTTGTGAGGGGACAGGTCAGCTTCCAAAATTTGAAGAGGACATGTACAAGACAACTGACGATATGTTTCTTATCTCAACTTCAGAAATTACCATGACAAATATTCACAGGGAAGAAATTTTGGACGAAAAAGATTTACCAAAATATTATACTGCATATTCTCCATGCTTCAGAAGAGAGGCTGGGTCTTATGGTCGAGATGTTAAAGGTCTAATTAGACTTCATCAGTTCAACAAAGTTGAGATGGTAAAACTTACCACACCGGAAACTTCTTATGATGAGCTAGAAAAAATGGTTAACAACGCAGAAACGATTCTTCAAAAACTTAACTTACCATACAGAGTTATTTGTCTTTGCACTGGTGACATGGGATTTGGAGCATCAAAAACTTATGACCTCGAAGTTTGGCTTCCTTCTCAAAATAAATATCGAGAGATTTCTTCTTGCTCAAACTGTGAGGATTTTCAAGCTCGAAGAATGGGACTCAAGTATCGACCTAACGGAACAACTAAGAGCGAATTTGTTCACACATTAAACGGATCAGGTTTGGCAGTTGGTCGAACTCTGGTTGCTATCATGGAAAATTACCAGCAAGAAGACGGGTCATTCTTGATTCCAGAAATTTTGATACCATACATGAGAGGCACAACAATTGTTAAGGGTTAGTTTAGGCATAATTTTCATATTAAATTTATACCTAAATAATTTGCAATATATTTTAATTCTCTTTGGATCAATAATTTTGTTTAATCTAATATTTAACAGAAAATTTTTTCCCAAATTTTTTGCTAATATAAAAAAGCTCTACATATTTTTTATGTTTTATTTTTTGAGCTTTGGGATACAAATTTTTTTCAATCAAGACGGCAGTGTAATTTTTAAAGTCTGGAAAATTTATGTCACACAAGAAGGGGTGAATAATTTCCTCGTAAATTTTTTACGAGTTATAAATATTTTTGTACTGTCATATTCCGTGGACTATAAAAAAATCATAGGCAATAAGTTTGAAAAATATCAACGAGTAATAGAAAATGTAGTATTCTTAGTGCCCGAAGTCATCGCTCTTTTTAAGAGACGCACAAAAATTAAATGGTTCTTCAGATATATATTAAAACAAATATTGGTTAAAATATAATCCATGTGCATATTGTTTTTTTTGGATATCTTTGTTAAACTATAAGTGTAAGAAGAACTTGACTAAAAAAATTTTAGGAGGAAAATCATGAAATATAATTACAAGGATTTAGGACTTTCGAATACAAAAGCTATGTTCGAGAAAGCTAACAAAGAAGGATATGCTGTTCCTGCGTTCAACTTTAATAACATGGAACAAATGCTGGCAATAGTCGAAGGCTGTGCTGAAATGGGTTCACCTGTTATTTTACAATGTTCAACAGGGGCTTTTAAATATATGGGAAAAGAAGTTACTCCACTACTTGCAAAAGCTGGAGTGGATACTGCAAGAGCTATGGGGTCAGATATTCCTATCGCACTTCATTTGGATCACGGTCCTGATATTGAGGCAGTAAAGCAAGCCATCGACAATGGATTTTCTTCTGTAATGATTGATGGTTCACACTATGATTTTGAAAAAAATATTGCGGTATCAAAAGAAGTTGTTGAGTACGCACACGGTAAAGATGTCACAGTTGAAGGTGAACTTGGAGTGCTTGCTGGAATTGAGGACGATGTTACAGCTGAGCATCATACTTACACTGAGCCAAAAGATGTTGAGGAATTTGTTAAGAAAACTGGAGTTGATTCTTTGGCAATAGCTATTGGAACATCTCACGGTGCACATAAATTTAAACCAGGTGAAGATCCAAAACTTAGACTTGATATTCTTGAAGAAGTTGAAAGAAGACTTCCTGGATTCCC
>JBOFDW010000153.1:0-9306 GCA_051647385.1 Fusobacteriaceae bacterium | reverse complement strand
CGCCAATATTTTTATAAACTTCTCTGTGAATATTTTTGATGACTTCTTCGCTCAAAGAAATTTTTTCAGCTAGAATTTTTTCCACGTATAAAATTGCGTCCCTATGATTTCTTAGCTCCAAATGTTCTTTGATAGTTTTACCAGCTGAGGTCAGCCCTTCCTCCAAAAATAATTTTGTGCCTTCCAGTGAAATCGTGTTACCTTCTATGGATGTAGAGTGATGGGTCCACCGTATAATAAAATCATCCTTTAATGATTGGAGTGTCAAATTATTTTTAGCTGCATTTTTATATTGCTCTAATTTTTTGTCCAGCTCTTTAAAGTCCAATTTTATTTGCTCCTTAGTCAAATTATTTTAAGCAAGTTTATTTCTGCTCCATTTTTTTGGCTAGCACAGTTAGTCATATCGTCTAAAACATCATACAAATAATCACTTAAAAAATTCTGCAAATTTTTGTCTGAAATTATTCTTTCAATTATAGAAAGCGTAGAACTTGGTAGAGACGCCACTTGGATCTCTATCATAAACTTCAACGCGTCAATAGGAACATTTGATTTTTTTAAATATATGTCGGACATGTCGCCACTATCAAACAAAATCCCATTTATCAAAACTTTCTCTTTGCTTAAAAAAGGAATCAAATAGTTGTTGATGACTTCATCTTTATCCACAATATCACAGGCATAAAAATATTGTTTCCTCATAGATGAATAAAACATAAAATGATAAAAAATCATAATTCTCACACCTCGTAATCAAAATCTGTGACGTAAGTAACCTCGAAGTCCTCTTTATATGGCTCAAGTTTTATTATATCTTTTTTCTGGTCGATGTCTCCAGTGAATCCAACATCGTCCGCCTTACCACACCATGGCTCGATACAAACAAAATCCCCGTTAGGTTTTTTCCAAAAAGCTATGTACGGAAATCCGTTCAAAGAAACTGTGATGGCTCTGTCACTATTTTTTTCAACAAGTGAAACGCACTCACTCTTAAAATTTGAGAACACAAAAGTGTCAGCAATATTATGTTCCGCCAAATCAATTATGCCCTTATCAGTTTTGAACGCAGAAGTTTTACCAGTAAAAAATGCGTCAGGTGTAATCTCATGCTTAGTCAAAATATCTTCGCTTTCGTCAAACTCCAAATAATAATCTGAAAGTTTATGCTTATCATCAAACGGGCACTTGAAAGCTGGGTGAGCCCCAACAGAAAAATATATCGGCACAGCAGAAGTATTCGTCACGGAATAAGTTGTGTACAAACTTCGCCCCTCAAGTTTATATGTAACGCAAAACTCAAACTCAAATGGGAACGAGTCCTCGTCCATCATGCTAGAATTTAAAATCATCTCAACTTCTGAGTTGGAATGTTTTATGTGCTCAAAGTCAGAAATTCTTGCGAACCCGTGATTACTTTTGAAATCATATTTTTTGCCTTTGTATCTAATTTCATTGTTTGTACATTTACCAACAACAGGAAAAAGTACAGGTGCAGTACTCGCCCAAACAGAATCATCCTGCTCATACATATAATTATGCTCGCTTAAATTGTCCGTGACCTCTTTTACTTCTGCACCTAAGTTGGAAATTTTTACCGTGAGATGCTCGTTAAAAATTTTAATCATTTTTATTTTCTCTCCCTTATTTTAGTTTTGATTATTTTTTTGTTATGACCAAAAGTTTTTGGTTGGTATAAATTACAAATCC
Source organism: Fusobacteriaceae bacterium (assembly GCA_051647385.1). Lineage (GTDB taxonomy): Bacteria > Fusobacteriota > Fusobacteriia > Fusobacteriales > Fusobacteriaceae > JAGNZR01. The sequence goes on along the minus strand of JBOFDW010000153.1, from coordinate 7,596 downwards.
AGGCTTTGACCCGCTCGGCTTAGAAACATTTTTTCGTTCAGTATATTCCACCGAAACTTTATCCCCTGCATTTGCTTTGGAAAATTGTGCGGCAAAATTTCCTGCCTCAAATATTATATCATCTTTTAGCAAATTTTTTCTACATTTTAATATGACATGTGAGCCGGGTATATCTTTTGCGTGAAACCAGAGGTCATCCTTATCTCCGACCTTGAAAGTTACAAAATCATTCTCAATATTATTTCGTCCATAAATTATCGTATAATTTTCATTCTCACTTGCAATTCCATACAAAGATTTTTTCATATCTTTTTTTTGCTTGGATTTTTTTTGTGAATCTTTATTCTCATATTTGCTGTTCTTAAAATAATTTTGAGCAGAAAGTTCCGCTATAATATTTTTTAGATTTTCAGCAGAGGGATGAGTCTCGGTGAAGGCAAGAGTTGATCGCAAATAATTTATCTCCGCCTCAATTTCAGCAAATCTTATTTTGTTTGATTCAATTCCTCGCTTAAGTTTATTATATTTTTTATAATATGAGTCTATATTTTTCTGGATAGAAATTTTCTTGTCCAAATTTATCTCTATATTTTTTTCGTTATAAAAATCAAAGAGCTCAACTTTCTCATCAAATTTTTTGAGCGAAAAAATATTCGCCGCCAAAATATCCCCTATCTCTTTATATGAATTAAAATTCTGTTTTTCTTCGTCATCTTTTTTTATGTTGAGCAAAATCTTATCGAGTTTTTTTACCCTCGCATTTATTGTCCCAAAAATTTTCTGCAAAAGAATTTCCACAGTTGAAGAGGCAATATTTTTTTCCAAATAAAATTTTACCATGTCACTAAAATTTTCGAAAGTCTTTTTCTCATCAAAATCTTTTGGCTCAATATTCTCAAGGACAGTTGCCAAAATAATTTTGTCCCCCTTAAAAAAACAGCTGGGAGAAATTTTCGAGCTCATCACTGACGCAAAAGTTTTGTAGTCCTTTATATATTCCGCCAAATATTTTCCTACACCTTCTATTGTCTTCACAAAATTTTCATCTGAATTTTCTGCAAAAGTTTTCTCTGTAATTTCTAGCGGATTTTTTTTACTCTCAATAATTGGTTGGACATACTGAACATTTGGCAACAAAACTCTGAGGCGATTATCCTCTATCCCAAACTTTTTTATGAGATCCAAAATTTTGTCCTGCTCATCCGTGATAACTATATTTGAATGTTTCCCCATCATTTCAAAATAAAGCTTATAAATATTTGTCACACCAAGTTCGTTTAATCGCTTAAAATAAAACACCAAAATTCTATCGAACCCAAGTTGCTCAATTTTTTCCAGAGAAGCATTTGCAAAATATTTCCGCAGTGATAGCACAAAAGAAAATTGCCCGTCATTCATTTTTTCGTTTTTATCTTCGCTCAAATATAATATAGGAAGTGTGTTGCTACAAGAAATCACAAGAGAAATTTTCCCGAATCCAAGTGTAACAGAAAGATTTGTCTCTTGCGTTATTTTACCTATTTTTTTCCCAACAAGGTTTGCTGAGAACTCGTCCTTGATTTTGTTCAAAGATATTCCATCTATATAAAACATTTTTTTCCTCTCAAAATTTTTTATCTCTAAATTTTTTGTCTTTAATTTTTCTCTATATATATTTTTATCTCTAAATTTTTTGTTCTTTATATTTTTTTTGTTATTTTAATTTATTATATCACATATCCAAAAATTTATAATTTTGTGCCCAAATATTTTTTCTTGGTAAAAATAAATTTAAAACTAAAAGTTATTTGAAAATTTATTAATTAATGCTAGAATAAATTTAGAGACAAAATTTAAAAATAATATGGAGGTAAAAAATTATGAAAATTTTTATCGATACGGCTAACGTCACTGAAATTCGAGACGCTGCCAGTACTGGTGCAATTGCTGGAGTTACAACAAATCCATCGCTCATTGCAAAAGAAGGGAAAAAGTTTGAGGACGTTGTGGCAGAAATTTGTACAATAGTTGATGGTCCAATCAGTGCCGAGGTAATTTCTCTTGAGTGCGACGGAATGTTGAAAGAGGCTTTGGAGCTCGTGAAGATTCACAAAAATATTGTTATAAAACTTCCCATGACAAAAGAAGGTCTAAAATGTTGCTACGAACTTACGAAGCGAAAAATAAAAACTAATGTTACACTTATTTTTTCTGCTAGTCAAGCTTTGTTGGCAGCGAGAGCTGGTGCAACTTATGTCAGCCCTTTCCTTGGTAGACTTGACGACATCGGGCAAGATGGTCTTGACCTCATTGCTGAGATAGCGGATATTTTTTGTATCCATGAAATCAAGACGGAAATTATTGCTGCAAGTATAAGAAATCCTCTCCATGCTGTTGGTGCTGCTAGAGCTGGTGCTCACATTGGAACAATTCCTTATAATGTTTTTTGTAAAATGATGGAGCATCAATTAACTGACGCTGGTATAGAAAAGTTCTTGAAAGATTGGAATAAAAAATAAATCAAAATATATTTTGAAAATATTTATCAAATATTTTAGGAAAACTTTTAAGACTAAAAAATAAAAGAGGTAGCCCGCAAAATTCTGGTTACCTCTTTTTTATGCTAAAAATTTTAATTTAAAACTTTATAGTTGCACCAGCTTTTCCGAAAACTCCTTCATTTAGATAAACAAGCCCCGGTACCCACCCATTTGATTTATATCCTCCACCTAGTAACAGAGAAACATTCTTAGAAATATCAATGTCATAATTTAAAGAAATCATTCCTCCGGGAATCATTTTTGTTGCGTAAAATTTCAAATCTTCAGGTTGTTGCCATGCAGCAAGTTCATACGTGATATTTCCATAAGGAACTTTTAACGCAGTTTGTAAAAATGAAATCCCAAAACCTGTTTTTTCTTTATTACTATTTAGCATTAAAGAAATTTGGTAACGATGTTTGCTAGATACTGGAATAAAGTATGTGTCTAAAACAACTTGACGACCAAATGCTGTTCCAAAAAAACGAGTAGCAGCATTATAATAGAAATTTTCTGTCTCAAAACGATTGAACCCAAAAAGTTGTGGATCCAAAAAGTTAAGTGCTGACAATGCTGTTGAAGTTGCCAAATAAGATTTTTCTTCTTCAGTTGGTACCCATGTGTTATAACTTTTCACTACTTTTATTTTTCCATCTGCGTCAGTTTTTGTTGTCAAAACTGACGCACTTGGATTAAATATATTAAAAGTCCAAATTGCTGGGTCAGTCCATATTGCATTATTTTTCCCGTCTAATTTATTAACTTCATTCATCCCTGTGAGATAATATCCAAAGGGAGAAAATGCCGTGAACCACATGGAAATAATATCGTTTGCTTTCGTATTAAAATTAAATCGTCTAGCTGACATATTTCTCTGAAGCTGGGTTTCCAGCTCAAATCCTGCAACATCAAAATGCACAAACTCTGCTAAACTATTTTCTTTTAAAACTTCAAACTGCGTACTATTTGTCGGAACATTTCCTGTTCTAGTTATTGCTACATCAACAGAAGCATTTCTCGCCACTGCATAATGACCAACTTCATGCATGAACATATTTTGTAAAGCGAAAAAATAAACAAAGTCTGTCGCAGCAAGTGTTGCATATTTTGCTATCGGAGATAAATCTGAAGTCCAAATCATATAATTTGAACCTTGAATAATTGAATCAGTTAGAGCTATTGATGTTCCCATTGATGGATTAAAATTTCCTGATTTATTATAAGGAAATTCTGCGATAGGAAGCGGAGCAAAAAAATCATAATCACCTTCAATCGACTTTTCTGTACTTGCCAAACTTGTTAAAGTAATAAAACTAAAAAACAAAATCAAAAAAATTCTCTTCATAAATAAATACCTCCATATTAAATTATGCTAAAAATTAAACAAAGCTTTTAGATCTATATTTTGATAAGCCATTTTTAGTAGTACCGCTGATGACGCCAAAAGAAAAATCGGCTTGATAATTTGTGAGCCTCGAAGTATTGCAAACTTTGATCCATAATATCCACCAACAAAACTAAATAGACCTATACCCATCCCATACAAATACAAAACTTGACCAAGATACATGAAAGTTAACAGGCTGAAAATACTGCTCACAAGATTTAAAATTTTAGCGTTTCCACTTGCAAAAATAAAATCAAACTTGAAAACTTTTATGAAGCAAAAAATTAAAAACGACCCTGTCCCTGGTCCAAAAAATCCATCGTAAAATCCCAATATGAAAGCAAACATCATTCCAAAAATAAGTTGTTGCCTCGTGTGAAATCCCTCGTAATAATTTACGTTGCCGAGATTTTTGTGGTAAACCGTATAGCAAATAGTAATTATTAGCATCACAACTACCAGAGGATAAAGATATTTTTTGTCCAGCAACATAACAGCGTAAGAACCAAGAACCGCACCAACAAGTGTGAAGGGTACTAAGAATTTCCAAATAGATGGAGTGGTTCTCCCAGCTTTCCAAAATTTCCACGCACTGGAAGTTGCTGCAAAAGAAGCTGACATCTTGTTTGTACCAAGTGCCATGTGAGGTGGAATCCCTGCCGCCATATAAGCTGGCACGCTAATCATTCCTCCGCCTCCTGCTATGGAATCAATGAACGCAGCTATGAAACAAGTTATTCCCAACCCTAAAAATGTCGCCAATGATAATTCCAATGCTCTCCTCCATTAAAAATATTTGTTTTTTATCTGTAAATTTCTGTTAGGGTTTAGTTTAAACTTCCCGTCAACCATATCAAACTCCAAAAAGCTTGTATAATTAAAAAATACTGACCCTGAAACATTTTTAAAACTTTTGTTAAGCTCAAGTTGAGCTGGAATTTGCGTGTAATTTTGCCAAGCCACTGGAGGATTACCAGTAATATTTTTATATGTACCGTGACCAATATAAAGTTTTACATTTGTGCCATCAACCAAGTCATTCCACCATTTTGCAATTCCTTCATAAGGTGCTTTCGGATGTCCAATTTCCCAATAAATTTGTGGCACAACATAATCTACCAAATCTTCTTTTACCCATTTTCTAGTGTCTGCATACAAAATATTATACGTTGTTGTTGAACCTTTATCTGCACCAACTCCAAGAGGATTATTTTCCGCCACGTCCCAAATTGCAAATGGGCTTATCCCCCATTTTACTGAAGTCAAATTATTTATGTTGTGAGTTTCTACAACAGCTTTAACAGAAGCTACAAGCAGATTTATATTGTCTCGCCGCCATTCTTTTATATCTTTTATTCCCCTTGAATAATCATCGAAAGAATCTTCGTCCTCGCTGTTATCCCCAAAAGCAACTAACTTTCCTTCTTTATTTCTGGAATTATACGGATAAAAATAATCGTCAATATGTATGCCATCAACATTTTTATAAAGATCCAAAAATTCTGCCACAGTATCAACAAATTGTTTTCGTGCCTTTTCATATCCTGGGTCAAGGTTCAGATTATTATCAAAGAGATAAACAAAATCAGAATTTTGTCTGGCAAAATTATTTTTAGCCAGAGATTTTATAGCTTGTTTTTTATTAGTTTCAATTATTGTATCATCAACTTTTTTCCCAGAATAAACGCGGAAAGGATTAAACCATGCGTGAAACTCTATATTTTTTTTGTGAGATTCTTCAATCATCCAAGCTACCAAATCAAAATTTGGAGACCACTCTGGAGCTTTGCCTTGTTCACCAGTCAAATATTCTGACCATGGACGAATCTTTGAAGGATAAAAAGCGTCAAGAGATGGACTCACTTGAAAAATAATTGCGTTCATTTTTAACTTTTCCATATTATCTAATATTGCCAAAAAATCTTCTTTGAGTTCTTGCACGCTGTTTCTTATCTTTAGAATTTTATCAGTTTGGTCAAACAAACTCTGAGATTCACCAACTACAACTGGGTAGTCCATATTTTTTATTGTGGCAACCCACACACCACGAAAAGCAATCTGCTCTTTTTTATTCTTGCCATCAGATTTTGCTGAAGCAGAAAAAGTCGTAAAAAATAATAGTGCAATTAAGCACACCAAAAAAAATATTCTGCTTTTCATAATTTATTTTCCTCCAAATAATGACTATATATGCTAAGTTTTCCGCTAAAAATTCTTCCTATACCACAGACCATCAAAAAATAAATTGCCATTTTATACCCAAAAATTTCTACTCCAATAAAAGTTGCTGCCAAGAAAGTATTGGTTGCTCCTCCAAAAACTGTGGCATAACCAAGTGCAGCCATGAATGGGATTGGCAGATTAAAAAGCGTTGCCAAAACATAACCAAGACTTGCCCCTATGGCAAAAAGTGGTGTAACTTCCCCGCCTTGAAACCCTATAACTATTGTTATGATGGTGAGTAAAAATTTTATAATAAAATCATAGTAAAAAATTTCTCCAGAATTTAAAGCATCAAAAATCAAGTTTGTTCCAAGCCCAGAATATCTTCCTGTGCCAAAAATAATATAAACCACATAAAATATTAATGCAAGAATCATTCCACCTGCAAAAATCTTTTTGTATGAATTCAAATTAACTATAAATCTATTCTCACGCAGTATTTTTTGCAAATATGCGAAGCAAAATCCTACCAAACCAAAAATTATTCCTGCTAAAATTATGAATAAAATATTTCTCAAATTTAATTTTGGCAAGTCAAAAATTTTATGAGTGAAATGTTTGAGTCCAAGAAAATCTGAAACAAAAAAAGCTGTATACGCAGATACCAAAGCAGGAATAAAAGCTTTTATTTCTAACTTTCCTCTCTTCAAAACTTCCACGGAAAATATTGTGGCAGCAATTGGTGTGCCAAAAAGTCCTGCAAATCCACCAGACATTCCAACAGACACCAAAATTTTTTTCATATCTTTAAATTTTCCCGTGAAAAATTTTTTCTGCTTGGTAAATTCTCCAACCTGATTTCCTATTGTAGCTCCGACTTGAACTGCCACTCCCTCTCTTCCAGCACTTCCACCAAAGAGATGTGTTAGCCAAGTTGATACCACAACAAAAGGTATGAGCCTCTTTGGTATAACAGAATTTTCTGTGTTGGCAGATTTTATAGTGAACCACATACCTCTATGAGAATTTTTTCCGTATTTTTTATACAAATAAATAATAAAAATTCCTGCCAGTGGAAGTAAAAATAAAATCCAATGCAAATTATTTTCGCGAAGATTCGACGCAAAATTTAGACCAACAAAAAAAATCGTGTCTAAAACTCCAGCCAATGCACCGATTATCATCGCCAAAAAAATATATATTATTGTTTCCAAATTTCTCTCCTAAATATTTCGAAATCACCAAGGTATTATACCATAAATTTCCTCCCTCGCAAAATTTTTTCTGCTAAAATTTCAGCTATTTTCTTTTGCCAGAAAATATCTCCACTCGTATTTTTTATAAGTTGTAAGAATATTTTCTCGTTTGTAAGATTTGTGTAATGCAATCAAGCCACCATATTAAAAGGTTTGTAAGGGAATATAGCGTTTTTTCAATTCATATACCCCCTTTAAAAAAATTTTCAGCCATAAAATAATATGGCAAAAAATAATGTGGGCGGTCTACACTATAAATTTTTCCTTACAA
>JBOFDW010000152.1:0-9685 GCA_051647385.1 Fusobacteriaceae bacterium | reverse complement strand
ATTGGTGTCGACAACGACATGATAGATTCTTCAATTTTGGCGATAATGAGTGGACTAACAAGATTAATAGAAAAAGGAGAGATTTAAAATGAATTTTTTAGAAAAACTTAGCAACTTTGTAGGGAAGTACATGGCATATATAGTAATAGTAATTGCCGTAATATCTTTTTTTAGACCAACAACTTTCATGTGGGCGATACCACAAATTTCAAATCTTCTCGGAGTTGTAATGTTTGGTATGGGGATGACTCTTACCAAAAAAGATTTTGAAGGAGTATCAAAAAGTTTTAAGGCTGTGGCAATTGGATTTTTTTCTCAGTTTTTAATTATGCCTCTGCTGGCATTTGCAATAGCAAAAAATTTTAATTTCCCACCAGAGATAGCAATAGGAATTATTCTGGTTGGTTGTTGTCCAGGTGGAACATCTTCAAACGTTATGACATATTTGGCAAAGGGAGATGTCCCGCTTTCGCTTTCAATGACAACTCTTTCAACTCTTTTTGCACCAATAATAACTCCTGTACTAATTTATTTTTTGGCAGGTTCATGGATAAATGTTTCTATTAGTGCAATGTTTTTATCAATTGTAAAAGTTGTATTGGTGCCAATAATTTTAGGTGCAGTGATTAGATTAATTTTTACAAAATTTGTTTCTGCTTGCATAAAAATTTTGCCTTTAGTTTCTGTAACTGCAATAGTTTTAATAGTTGGGGCCGTTGTTGGAGGAAGTGCAAGTAAAATTGCTTCAACAGGTCTGATAATTTTAATTGCAGTAATAATTCACAACGGTCTTGGATATGCTCTTGGATATTTTGTTTCAAAGGCTGTTGGAATGACTGATGATAAGAGACGAGCTATTGCAATAGAAGTTGGTATGCAAAATTCTGGACTTGCAACTTCACTTGCGACAACGCACTTTTCTCCTTTGGCTGCCGTTCCAGGTGCAATATTTAGCGTATGGCATAATATTTCTGGGGCTATCCTCGCAAATTATTGGAACACAAAACCACTAAAAGAAAAAAAATAAAACTTTAGGAGGAGAAATGGAAAACTTCAAAAATTATAAGAAAAATTATTTTGTGCCTTCAGTCACGAATTTTGACTGGATAAAAAAAGATCATATCGACAATCCACCAATTTGGTGTAGCGTAGATTTGCGTGATGGAAATCAATCTCTTATTATTCCAATGAACTTGGAAGAGAAAATAGAGTTCTTCAAACTTTTGGTAAAAATTGGATTCAAAGAAATTGAAGTTGGGTTTCCTGCAGCTTCTGAAACAGAGTATCAATTTCTTAGAAAACTTATTGACGATAATTTAGTACCTGATGATGTTACCATACAAGTTTTGACTCAAGCACGTGAACATATAATAGAAAAAACTTTTCAATCTTTGGCAGGAATAAAAAATGCTATTGTGCATTTATATAACTCAACATCTTATGCTCAGCGGCAACAAGTCTTTAAAAAATCCAAAGAAGAAATTATTGAAATAGCAAAAGAAGGTGCTACGCTTGTAAAAAAATATGCGAGCGAAACTAAAGGCAACTTTAGATTTCAATATTCGCCAGAAAGCTTCACAGGAACTGAAATGGATTTTGCTCTTGAAATATGTAATGAAGTCTTGGATATTTTGGAACCCACAAAAGAAAAGCCAGTGATTATAAATTTGCCGGCAACAGTTTCACATTCAATGCCACATGTTTATGCTAGTCAGATAAATTTTATGAGCAATAATTTGAAGTATAGAGAAAATGTTTTGATCTGTCTTCATCCTCATAATGACAGAGGAACTGCTGTTGCAGATTCTGAGCTTGGTATTCTTGCTGGCGCTGACAGAGTGGAAGGAACTCTTTTTGGAAATGGTGAGCGAACTGGAAATGTTGATATAGTAACTGTTGCTCTTAATATGTTTTCGCAGGGAGTTGATCCTAAATTAAATTTTGAGAATATGCCTGAAATAGTTTCTGTATATGAAAAAGTCACCAAGATGAAAGTTTATGAGCGACAACCTTATGCTGGTGCTCTTGTATTTGCAGCTTTTTCTGGTTCACATCAAGACGCAATTGCCAAGGGAATGAAATGGCATGAAGAAGGGAAATCTCAACATTGGACTGTGCCATACCTTCCAATAAATCCTCAAGATGTTGGGCGAGTTTATGAAACAGATGTTATAAGAATAAATAGTCAGTCTGGAAAAGGTGGTATAGGATATTTGCTATCTCAAAATTATGGGATAGATATGCCGCCAAAAATGAAAGAGGCGTTTGGATATCACGTGAAAGGAATTTCTGACAGAGACCAGCGAGAAGTTTTGCCGAAAGAGATAGAAGATATTTTCTATAAAGATTATGTGAATTTTAGTTTGCCACTTTCTATTAAAGATTATAATTATGAGAAATCTGACTCGGTAAAAGTTGACTTAAAAGTTGAGTATAAAAATAAGCTCCACGAAATTTCTGGAACTGGAAACGGACATTTGGACGCTGTGAGTAACGCACTAAAAAAGAATTTCAATCTAGAATTTGATATCAACGATTATAAAGAACATGCACTCACAGGTGGCTCAACTTCTCAAGCGGTAAGTTATGTTGAAATTGTTGTGAACAAAAAATCTGAGTGGGGAGTAGGAATTCACAACGACATTATAGATTCATCAATATTAGCACTTGTAAGTGCAATTAATAGAAACTTAGGAGGAAAATAAAAAATGGGTATGACTATGACACAAAAAATTTTGGCGGCTCATGCTGGGCTACCAGAAGTAAAAGCTGGGCAACTTATCACAGCTAAACTTGATTTTGTACTTGGAAATGACGTGACGTCTCCAGTTGCAATTAATGAATTTGAAAAGGCTGGCTTCGATGGAATTTTTGACAAGAAAAAAGTTGCTATGGTAATGGATCACTTTGCTCCTAACAAAGATATTAAGTCGGCGGAGCACTGTAAAAAATGCCGAGTGTTCGCTCATAAAGTTGGACTTGAAAATTTTTATGATGGTGGTGAGATGGGAATTGAGCATATAATTTTGCCTGAAAAAGGTTTGGTTGCTCCGGGTGAACTTATAATTGGAGCAGATTCTCACACGTGTACCTATGGAGCTATCAATGCTTTTTCAACTGGAGTTGGAAGTACAGACATGGCTGCAGGAATGGCAAAAGGAATTTGCTGGTTCAAAATTCCTCAAGCAATTAAATTTAATATCACAGGAAAATTTAGCAAAAATGTTAGCGGTAAAGATTTGATATTAGACATCATAAAAAAAATCGGTGTAGATGGCGCACTTTATAAATCTATGGAATTTATGGGTGACGGAATAAAAAATCTTACAATAGATGACAGACTTTGCATTGCAAATATGGCGATAGAAGCTGGAGCCAAAAATGGAATATTTATTTTTGATGAGATTACAAAAGAGTTTTTAAAAGATAAAGTCACTCGTGAATATAAAACTTATGCACCAGATGCTGATGCAGTTTATGAGCAAACTTTTGATATAGACTTATCTACTATAAGACCAACGATTGCTTTCCCTCACTTGCCAGAAAACGGTAAGACTATTGATGAGGTAAGAAAAATGCCTGAAATAAAAATTGACCAAGTGTTTATTGGCGCATGTACCAACGGTAGACTTTCTGATTTAGCAACTGCTGCTCAAATTTTGAAAGGTAAAAAAGTTGCACCAAATGTTCGTGTAATAATTATTCCCGGCTCACAAAAAATTTCTCTCGAGGCAATGGAAGCTGGGTATGTAAAAACTTTCATAGAAGCTGGAGCAATATTCTCCACAACAACTTGTGGTCCTTGCTTGGGTGGTCACATGGGAATTTTGGCTGAAGGAGAAAGATGTGTGGCAACTTCTAACCGAAACTTTGTTGGAAGAATGGGACATGTAAAATCTGAAATATACCTTGCAAGTCCAGCTGTGGCAGCGTCAAGTGCATTAACAGGAACACTAAGTTTAATAGGAGATGATAAATAATGGCGAAGGGAAATGTACATAAATATGGAAACAATATTGACACAGATGTTATAATTCCTGCTAGATATTTGAACACTGCTGTACACAAAGAGCTTGCAAAATATTGCATGATAGATATAGACAAAGAATTTGTGAGCAGGGTAAAAGACGGCGACATTATGGTGGGAGGAGAAAACTTTGGTTGCGGGTCATCAAGAGAGCATGCCCCAATCTCCATAAAAGCTGCTGGGATAAAATGCGTTATAGCAAAATCTTTTGCGAGAATTTTTTATAGAAATTCTATCAACGTTGGACTTCCAATACTTGAAAGTGCAGAAGCAGTTGACGGAATAGAAAATGGTGACGAAATAGATGTGGACTTGAACACTGGGACAATTACAAACAAGACAAAAAATAAAGTTTATAAAACTGTGCCTTTTCCTGAGTTCATAAAAAATATCATTGATAAAAATGGGCTGTTAAATTCTATGGGAGGAAAAAATTAATGGAAAAACATATTGCAGTAATAAATGGTGACGGGATTGGTCCTGAAATTATAGCAGAGGCAAAAAAAGTTCTGAATAAAGTTGCAGAAAAGTTTGGGCATACTTTTAAATATACTCATGTGGAAGTTGGAGGTTGTGCCATCGATAAATTTGGTGTGCCACTTCCACCAGAAAGTTTGAAGGTATGTCTCGAGGCTGATAGTGTTTTATTGGGAGCAGTTGGAGGTCCGAAATGGGATAAGCTGGAGAGTCATTTACGACCTGAGAAAGCTTTGCTCGGACTGAGAAAAGAGATGAAACTTTTTTCGAATATTCGTCCTTCAAAAATTTATCCTCAACTTGCTGGAATTTCTCCACTGCGAAAAGATATCGTCGAGCAAGGTATAGACATGGTTGTCGTGCGTGAGCTCACAGGTGGATTATATTTTGGGGAACATAAAATGTACAAAAAAGACGGGATAGAATATGCCAGTGATGAAATGGTTTACAATGAAACTGAAGTGGAAAGAGTGGCTCGAGTCGCATTTGATTATGCTATGAAGCGAAGAAAAAAACTTTGCTCAATTGACAAGGCGAATGTTCTTGACTCGTCAAAACTTTGGAGAAAAGTTGTTGAAAAAGTTGCAAAAGAATTTCCTCAAGTGGAATATTCTGACATGCTCGTGGATAATGCGGCTATGCAACTTGTAAAAAATCCTGCTCAGTTCGATGTTATAGTGACTGAAAATATGTTTGGAGATATTCTTTCTGATGAGTCCAGCATGATTACAGGTTCTATTGGTCTTATGCCATCGTCGAGTCTGGGTGTTGGGACGAAGGGAATTTATGAGCCGATACATGGTTCAGCTCCTGACATTGCTGGGAAAAATATTGCCAACCCTATCGGGACAATTTTGTCGGTGGCTATGATGCTCAGATATTCTTTCGACCTTGTGAAAGAGGCTGACTCCATCGAAAAAGCTGTGAACAAATTTTTGGATGAAAATTATAGGACATGGGATATTTTTAGTGATGGCATGAAAAAAGTTTCGTGCTCTGAGGCTGGGGATATTATTACTGGGAACTTATAGTTGAACCGTAAAAAAAAGTCCTCCAGATTTGAATAACACAAAAAAAAGTTAGACAAACTTCAAAAATATAACTAAGAAAAATAATTTAGAACCTTATATTCAATTATTTGTGCATCATTTATCACCGAATAGTTATAGTACGATTTTGATATTTTTTAAAATATTTTATTATTGAGAAATATTTTGTAAGATTAATCGAGATCAATATCATACTTTCTATAGTGAAATATTTTCAACTTTATATAAGATTTCATATATATGTTTATCAGTTTTTCGTGTGATTAAACGCTCGTATTAAACGTTATTTCAAAAATTCATAAGAATCAGAATTTCAGTAAAGACATTTTCTTGATCTATAATTTATTAATTTTATGGAATCAAAAACATTTTTGTTGGTAATTTTTGATGAATAAGGTATAAAATAATCAAAAGTCTCATAACTCAGAATAATTCCATCATTAATTAAGCTCTTTTATATCTTTTTGAAATAGTTCTTTCTTACCAAATTCAAGTAGCAAAGATATTAAGATATTTTCACTATCGTCTTTTTCTAGCGCATTAAATATGGATAAAAAAAATCTCTGTTTTGTAATGTTTGTCTTCGTTCAAATATTTCTACAACATTTTTATAAATGTTGTTTTACGAGTTCTACAACTATAACTTATAGATAGAACTTTTATATCAAAATTATTTTGATAACCTCAAATAAAGTTATTATCCAAGATTTTATATTGAAAAGCTTTTGATTATCCGCATAAATTTTTTCAAATTTTTATTAATCAAAATCAGACATATTTTTTTATTTTAAAATATTGTTATCTGCATTATTATATAATCTAATTGATGTGACGGAGAGAACGTTCTTTTTTATTTTCTAAAATTTCAAGTTGAATAATAAATTTATATAAAAATCTATTTATTTATGAGTAAGTAAAATACGATTGCAATTTTTAATTATGATTTTTTACTTAAAAAAATTTTAATTACTTGATTTTTATGATATAATTTATTTCATTTATTTATATAAATTTTTTATGTGATTTGTTGCAAAAATATTTACATGAAAAATTTTTTAGAATTGCTTATTTGAAAAATTCAGGAGTGATAAAAGTGGTAAAAGGAATATTAGAGACTCAAGAGCAAACAAAAAACAAATTTTTCAAAACACAATCTGAGCGTGCCTTCTACCTTGATGAGTTTAAAGAGAATATAATAATATCACTTAACAAAAAAGATTTGGAGGATGGTATTCTACACCCAGAAATTGTTGAGGGTATGCGAGAACCTGACGCAAAACTTTTAAAAATACGACGTGATATTTCAATAAAACTTTTGAAACCATATATAGATGAGGCAGAAAAAATTGGACTTAGATATACACTCATAGATGGGGACGTGCTATTTGGAGAAATTGCACTTGTTGTTGTTTCAAGTGAGGCGATGGATAATGATAATGAAGATTTGGTTGCTTCAACTTTAACAGAACGTTTTGAAAATGCTGGTCTAAGTGATGCTTACTCAAAAAATATTGGTAAAGAAATTTGTGTAAAGCACTATAAAGAATTGGAAGAAAAATTACCATTGCTTAAAGGTAGTTTTAGAAAACAAAATACAATAAAAAGTTTATTTGGACAAAATTGTCCAATATGCGAAGAGGAGGGGGGAAAATAATAATGGTTGGTGCGTATAGGATTACTGAAAGCAAAAATTTAAAAGGGATATTGGAAGTTGGTGGTTCAAAAAATGCGGCACTCCCAATTTTTGTTGCTACTCTCATAGAGAAGGGAACTTATATTTTAAATAATGTGCCAGACTTACTTGATATAAAAACTTTATCGAATCTCATGGAGAGTCTCGGAGTTAAAGTTGAAAAGTTAGATAGTAATAAATATAGAATTATAAATAATGGTCTTACAAATTTGACCGCAAGTTATGAGCTAGTAAAAAAAATGAGAGCATCTTTTTTAGTTATGGGTGCAATGCTTGCTCATAGCAAAAAAGCTACGGTTTCTCTTCCAGGTGGTTGTGTTATTGGAGCAAGACCTGTTGATTTACATTTAAAAGGTTTCGAAAAACTTGGAGTGAAAATAAAAGTCGAGCATGGATATGTTTATGGTGAAGCAGATGAACTTCGTGGAGCAACTCATGTTTTTGACTTTCCAAGTGTTGGAGCAACTCAAAATGTTATCATGACTGCAGTGAAGACATCAGGTATAACAATTCTTGAAAATGTTGCACGTGAACCTGAAGTAGAAGATTTGTGTAATTTTTTAAATTTTATTGGAGCAAAAATCGAAGGAGTAGGGACAAGCACACTAAAAATTATGGGAGTAGAAAAATTATATCCAAAAGAATACACGATTATTCCAGATAGAATTGTTGCTGGAACTTTTGCAGTAGCCGCAATTATTTATGATGGAGCAATAAAAGTAAAAGGACTTGTGTCTGAACATTCTAAAAGTTTTTTGGCTAAACTTGAGGAGATGGGAGTAAAATATAAATTTGATGAGAATAATATTTTCGAAGTAACTTCAAAGCTTAAAGATCTTAAGCCAGTCAAAGTGACAACTCAACCTCACCCAGGATTTCCAACTGATTTACAGTCTCCTATGATGACACTTATGTGTTTGATAAATGGGAAGAGCGAAATAAAAGAGACTATTTTTGAAAATAGATTTATGCATGTGCCAGAGCTAAATAGAATGGGAGCTAAAATTACAATAGATAATCACGTTGCAATAATTGAAGGAATTGAAAATTTTTCAGGAAGTGAAGTTATGGCAAGTGACTTACGTGCAGGTGCAGCACTTATTCTTGCAGCATTAAAATCTGATGGTGAAACTATTGTAAATAGGATTTATCATGTGGAAAGAGGATATGAAAACCTTGTAGAAAAACTTAAAAATATCGGAGCTAATATCGAAAAAATAAAATCTGAAATATAATGGAGTAAAATAATGAATAGCGTAATAGGAATAAATCCTGTGATAGAGCTTTTACAAAATAAAGAAAAAAATGCCAATATAGAAAAATTAGAAATATTTAAAGGTCTTAGAGGCGAAAATATTAATATGATAAAAAAACTTGCCTCTGAGCAAAATATCAAAATTTTTTATACAGATAAGAAAAGAGAAAATTCTCAAGGGGTTGAAGCAATAGTTATTGACCATGAATATTATGTGGAGTTTGGAGAATTTCTTGAAAAGCTTGTGAAGTTTCCTAAGGCTGTTGTTTTAGTTTTGGATGAAATACAAGACCCGAGAAATTTTGGAGCAATTATTCGTAGTGCAGAAATTTTTGGTGCAAAAGGGATAATTATTCCAGAACGTAACAGCGTAAAAATAAATGAGACAGTTATCAAAACTTCTACTGGTGCTATAGAGTATGTGGATATAGTCAAAGTTACAAATGTTTCTGACGCACTATTAAGACTAAAAAAATTAGATTTCTGGATTTATGGGGCTGAAGGAGATGGACAGAAGCTTTATTATGAAGAAAAATTTCCAAAATATTCAGCTTTAGTTTTGGGTAGCGAAGGAGACGGAATAAGAAAAAAAGTTAAAGAGACTTGTGATGTAATATTAAAAATTCCTATGTATGGCAAAATAAATTCATTAAATGTTTCTGTTGCTGGTGGAATAATTTTATCTGAAATTTCTAGGCAGCAAAACTTATAGTCATAAAAAATCTAAAATTAAAAAAATATAAAAAAAGAAAATTTCAAATGTGAAGGAGAAAAAATGTCAGAATATAATTTTAACGAAATCGAGAGCAAGTGGCAAAAAAAATGGAATGACAGCGGAGTTTTTAAAGCCAAAAATGAAATTGCAGGTAAAGAAAATTATTATATTCTTGAGATGTTGCCATATCCATCTGGAAAGCTTCATGTTGGTCATGCAAGAAATTATACTATTGGTGACGTAATTGCAAGATACAAAAAAATGAAGGGGTATAATATTCTTCATCCAATGGGGTGGGACTCGTTTGGGTTGCCTGCAGAAAATGCTGCCATTCAAAATAAAACTCATCCAGCAATTTGGACAAAATCAAATATAGAAAATATGAAAAGACAATTAAAACTTTTGGGATTTTCTTATGATTGGGAAAGAGAGATAGCTTCATATTTACCAGAATATTATAAATGGAATC
>JBOFDW010000151.1:0-9746 GCA_051647385.1 Fusobacteriaceae bacterium | reverse complement strand
TGAAAAATATTACTCTTTCTGGCTCAGTTATTCTTTCAAGAATACTGTTAGCTTCATACTGCGGATTTTTTTCAAGAAAAGGAACAAGACTTTCTAAGACTTCTTGAACAGCTTGAAAAAATTCTGGCTCGTTTGGATCTCTTTGTTTAATTTTTGTCAAAACTTTTTTGACATACAGGTCTGCTTTTGGCATGGTAAATCCTCCTTCAAGATAAAAATTTAATTAAAGATGATTATACATGACAAACAAAAAAAATGCAAGCAAAATTTTTAAAAAAATTAAAATGAAAAAAAATTTCCGTCGGTGAGTTGTAAAATATTTTTATTTATAAACTTTTGGTGAGTAAAAAAAAATCAAAAAAATTTCATCGAAAAATATTCAGGAAAAAAATATAGCGAAATTCTGAAAATAAATTTTCCACAAAGAAATCTTTTCTAGTAAAAAGTTTGTCTTGACTAAAATAATAAAAAATAATAATATATAGGTGTAATAGAAATAAACTTCAGGGCAGGGTTAATTTCCCGACCGGCGGTAAAGTCCGCGAGAGCTTTCGAGCTTTGATTTGGTTAAATTCCAAAACCGACAGTAAAGTCTGGATGAAGAGAAGTTAAATTTTTTTGATTTCTTGTGCCCAAAGTTTTTCTTTGGGTTTTTTATTTGTGTGGAAAAAATTTAAAATAAAATTATTTCAAAAAAAATATTAATCTTAAAATTTTTTGAGATTAAAAATTAAATATAAAAAATACTTGAAATTTAAAAAATATAAAATATTTAATATTTTAAGATTTAAAAATAAAAAAATTTATAGAAATAAAATTAAAATATAATTTTTTGAGAGGGAAAAAAAATATGAAAAATAATTCAAGTTTAATAAAAATTGAAAATCTAACTTTTTATTATTGCGAAAAAAAAATTTTGGATGATATTTCTTTCGAAATAAAAGAAAATGAAATTTTGGGAATTGCCGGAAGAAACGGTTCTGGAAAATCCACGCTTGGAAAAATTTTTGCTGGACTTTTGAAACCAACTGTTGGGGAAATAAAAACTTCGCTTGGACAAGGAGATATTTCTTTGGTGTTTCAAAATCCTAATAATCAAATTATTGGAAATCGTGTAATAGACGATTTAGCTTTTGCGTTGGAAAATCGTGGAATTAATCGTGAAGAAATGCTGGAGAAAATAAATTGTCAGGCAAAAAAATTGGGAATAGAAAATTTGTTGGACAAAGATCCCCACGAACTTTCAGGTGGAGAAAAACAATTGGTTGCAATTGCTGGAATTTTAATTTTCAATCCGAAAATAATTATATTCGACGAAATAACTTCTATGTTGGACAGAATTTCTAAAAAACTTTTAAACGAAGTTATTCAAAAAATTAAAAATAATCATACGATTATTATGATAACTCACGACCCTGAAGAATTAATTTTGTGTGATAGAATTATTTGCCTTGAAAAAGGAAAATTAATTTCAGATTCTTCCCCAGAAAATTTTTATGCCAGTGAACAAAATTCTCCGTTTTTATTTAGCGTTCAAAAATTTTTGGAGAGCAAGGGTAAAAATCAAGTCGAGGTGAAAAATTGGCTAAGCAAATTGAAATAAAAAATTTATATTTTTCTTATAACTCGGATAAAATTGCACTGGATAATATTTCGCTAGAAGTTGAGCAGGGAGATTTTATTGGCGTGATAGGAAAATCTGGTAGCGGAAAATCTACATTATTGCGACACCTTAATGGAATTTTAAAATCTGATAAAGGTGAGATAAAAATTTTGGGACAAATTTTAAATACTAAAAGCAAAAATTTAAAAAGCTTAAGAAAAAAAGTTGGAGTTGTTTTTCAATTTCCAGATGAACAACTTTTTGCCGAAACAGTTCGAGAAGATATTTTGTTTGCACCAAAAAATTTTGAGATAGAAGAAAATATTATAAATTCTGAATTAAAAAAAATTCAGAGTATTTTTAAAATCACAAATGAAATGTTGGAAGAAAATCCAACTGAACTTAGCGGTGGAGAAAAAAGGCGGGTTGCAATTGCCAGCGTTGCAATTTATTCACCAGAAATTTTAATTTTGGATGAGCCAACAATTGGGCTGGACTTTGAAAATCGCGAGAGACTTCTTCACAGTTTAAAAAAACTTAATGAGAACGGCGTGACGATAATTGTTGTGTCACATGATTTGGACGCAATATGGGAATACACGAAAAGAATAATTTATATGGACAAAGGCAAAATTATGTTTGACGGCAACAAAAAAGATTTTATAAATTTTGAAACTGAATCAAAATTTGTACCGACTTACATTGAATTTATGCAGAAAAATAATTTTTGCTCAGAATGTGCAATTTTTTCAAAAGACGAAGCTATGAAAATTATTTTGAGTGAGTTTGTGAGGTGGAAAAATGTTTCATCGGCAAAGTAACAAAAGTTTTTTTCATGCGTTGCATCCAGTTACAAAAATCAGTGTTGGAATTGTTATATCGGTTGTGTCAATCGCCGAGACACGTCTTGAATTTTTTGCGGTGCTGATGGTTTTACTTTTTATCGCTTTATATTTTTCCAAGATAGATATGATAAAATTTGTAAAAAGTTTAAAACCTATCTTGCTGATTTTTCTTTTTACATTGGCTATTAATATTTTTTTTGGAACTATTATGAATAGTATAGTTGTCTTCGTAAGATTTTTTGTAATGATAAGTTTTACGTCAATAATTATTTTGACCACAGAGCCAATCGAACTTACTCACGGGCTGGAAGATTTTTTTTCTCCATTAAAAAAAATAAAAGTTCCAGTTGCTGAAATGACTTTGATTTTATCTATTGCTCTTAGATTTATTCCGATTTTTTTTGAAGAAGCAGAGCGAATAAAAAATGCACAGGCATCAAAAGGTTATGACGTCAATGACCTAAACTTTAGTGGAAAAATAAAATTTTATGCTCACATTATGATTCCATTAATTTCTTCGGCAATTGTCCGAGCTGAAGATTTGGCAAACGCTATGGAAATTAAAGGATATAGCCTGCCAAATAAAAAAACGAGATTCAGAAAATATCATTTTAGAAAATTAGATATTTTGGTTTTTATTTTAATAGGAGCAATAATTTTGTTGGCGTTTATTTTCAAATTAAAATTTAAATAAAAATATTTAAGATAAAATTAATTTAAAATATTTATTAAAAAGACTTTTGCAAGTCTTTTTTTATTTTCTACAAATTTTCAAGAGTCAAATAAAAATTTTTCATATATAAATTTTTTTTATTTTATTTTCTCTTGTATTTTTTTTTGTTTTGGAGTAAAATTATTTTTAAGAGAATTTTATTTTGAAATTTGTATTGTTTTATTTTGTTTTATTTTATTTTGAAACATATCATAAAAGGAGGACAGTAATATGAATGAATTAATATTGAAAAAAATTTCCAAAGAAACACCTCTTCTGCAAATTCTTCTTGAAGCTCAATCTTCGAGCAAGGATCATTATTTAAGTTCGGAAGATATAGGAATAATTGCCAAAGAACTTGGCGTGCCAAGATGTCGAGTTTATTCTACTGCATCATTTTACAGTGAAATTTCTTTGAAGCCTCGTGGTAAAAATATAATTCGAGTGTGTTCAAATTCACCTTGTGAAAATGCTGGAACAGAAAAAATTCAACAAGAACTTAAAAAACTTTTGAAAATTGATATTGGAGAAACAACGCCAGACAAAAAATTCACGATTGAAACTGTAAATTGTTTGGGGAGCTGTTATATTTCTCCAGCAATAAAAATTAATGATACTGTTTACGGAGATTTAAAACCAGAAAAAATTAAAAGTATTTTAGATTCATATCTAAAAGAAGGTGAATAAGTATGAAAAAAGAAAGTTTAATATTTAATATTGAAGACGGAAAATTTATAGACTTAAAAAATTATTTAGAATTTAAAGGCTACGAATCACTAAAAAAAGTTTTGGGTGAAGATACGAAAAAAAATATTGAAGAAATAAAAAATTCCATGTTAAGAGGAAGAGGAGGGGCAGCTTTTCCGACAGGACTCAAAATCGAAGCAGTTTCAAAAGAAAAAAATTTTTCAAAATATGTTATTTGTAATGCAGATGAAGGAGAGCCGGGAACTTTTAAAGACAGATTTATTTTGACGCACAATCCTTTTTTGTTGCTGGAAGGTTTGACTATTTCTGCTTTTCTTGCAGGAGCCAGTGAAGGAATTATTTATGTGCGACATGAATATCCTGAAGTTCAAAAAATATTGAAGCAAAGTATAGAAGAGGCACTTGCAAAAAATTTGCTTGGAAACAATATTTTGGGAAGTAATTTTTCTTTTAATCTGAAAATTTTTTCTGGAGCTGGTTCGTATTTGTGTGGAGAAGAGACGGCATTACTTTCTTCCATAGAAGGAAAAAAAGGTCGCCCAACTTTAAAACCACCGTACCCGACTCAATCTGGAATTCACGGAAAGCCAACTTTGATTTGTAATGTTGAAACTCTTTGTAATATTCCAAAAATTATTTTAAATAGTGCAGAATGGTTTAAAAATTTTGGAACTGTGAAAAGTAAAGGGACAAAACTTATTTCTCTTTCAGGTGATGTGAAAAAAAGAGGAGTAGTAGAAGTTCCATTTGGAGTTACGCTGAGAGAAATAATTTTTGATTATGGTTGTGGCATGACAGATGAAGGGAAATTTTTGGCGATAAATATTGGTGGAGCGTCTGGAGTTTTGTTGCCAGAAAATATGTTGGACACAAAATTGGATTATGATGAATGCGGAACAAAAGGAGTTACTATTGGTTCTGGTGCAGTTTTTGTTTTGAATGATAAACGTTCAATTATAAAAAATGTTCACAACCGTGTAAAATTTTTCTTGCACGAAAGTTGTGGAAAATGTGTGCCTTGCCGAGAAGGTTTGAGACAGAGCAAAAAAATATTAGACGATATTTTGGATTCAAAAGCTACACTTGAAGATATAGAAAGATTAAAAAGATATACTCGAGTTATTCAAACGGCATCTTTTTGTGGACTTGGTCAAGCAGCTGGGAATAGTCTTTCATCTTCGCTACAATATTATTTGGAAGAATATAGATATTGGTGTGAAAATCCTATGAAAAAGGAGGCACAAGTATGAAAGATTTTGTAAATATTATAATTAATAATACTTCTTACTCAGTTTCTAAAGACAAAAGTATTTTGGAGGCAGCAAGGGAAAACGGATATTTTATTCCGTCGCTTTGCCATCATCCAGACCAAAAAGCAAAAGCTAATTGTAGAATTTGTTCTGTTGAAGTATCTGGATTTAAAAATTTGGTGACATCTTGTTCAACAAAAGTTGCCGAAGGAATGGAAATAAAAACAAATACCCAAAAAGTAAAAGAGACTGTGAAAACTATTTTGGAATTAATTCTTGCCGACCATCCAAGCGACTGTCTAAAATGTATTCGTAACGGAAATTGTGAGCTTAGAAAACTTGCAGCAAGATTTAGAGTAAATGTTATAGAAGGAATAAAAGGAAATAAAATTCATGAGCTTGACGACTCCACGGTTTCAATTGTGAGGGATTCGAGCAAATGTATAAAATGTGGAAGATGTGCGGAAGCTTGCCACACAACTCAACAAGTTGGAATACTTTATACAAATCATCGTGGAGAAGATGTTGCCATTGAGCCAGAGTATGGGAAAAAATTGGCTGACGTAAATTGTGTTTTGTGCGGGCAATGTATTTTGGCTTGTCCAGTTGGAGCCCTCTATGAAAAAGATGACACGGAAAAAGTTTGGTCGGCAATTCATGACGAGAAAAAACATGTAATTGTACAAATCGCACCTTCGATTCGTGTTTCAGTTGGGGAAGAATTTGGGATGCCACAAGGAAGTCTTACTGTTGGAAAACTTGCAACATCTCTTAGACGTCTCGGCTTCGACAAAGTTTTTGATACAAATTTTGCGGCAGATTTAACAATTATGGAAGAAGGGCACGAACTTTTGCACAGAATAAAAAATAACGGCGTGCTTCCCATGTTGACTTCTTGTAGTCCGGGCTGGATAAATTATATAGAAAAATTTCATCCAGAATTAGTTCCTCATCTTTCTACAAGCAAATCTCCACACATGATGTTTGGTGCAATTGCGAAAACTTATTATGCAGAAAAATATAAAATAGATCCAAGCAGTATTGTTGTGGTTTCGATTATGCCATGCACGGCAAAAAAATATGAGGCGTCTCGTGAGGAAATGAATTCATCTGGATTTAGAGACGTGGATTATGTTTTGACAACTCGTGAGCTTGTACGGATGATGGTTGACGAAGGAATAGATTTTAATAATTTGCCTGAAGGAGAATTTGACGGATTTATGAGCGAGTACTCTGGAGCTGGAGCAATTTTTGGAACAACTGGTGGAGTAATGGAAGCGGCTCTTCGGACAGTTTACGAAGTTGTGACGAAGCAAGAATTAAAACATTTAAACTTTTATGACGTGCGTGGAATGGAATCTATAAAATCTGCCAGCGTAAAACTTGGTGACGCAGAAGTTAAAGTTGGAATTGCACACGGACTCAGCAACGCCGAAAAGATTTTACAGCAAATAAAATCTGGTGAGTCGGATTATACTTTTATAGAAATTATGTGTTGTCCAGGTGGATGTATTGGCGGAGGAGGTCAACCGCTTACAACAGATTTTAGCGCTAAGCAAAAAAGAAACGCAGCACTTTACAAACATGACCAAGAATTATCACTTAGAAAGTCTCATGAAAATCCTGAGATAATTCAACTTTATGACGAATTTTTAAAAGAGCCTTTGGGAGAAAAATCTCATCAGCTTCTTCATACATATTATTTGGGGAAAAAAGAAAGTCATGCGAAACATTAAAATTTTAAAATTCAAATAAAACTATTTAAGAAAACTATTCGAGAAAAATATTTTTCTTCTCATAAAAAATACCGTGAAAATTTTTCACGGTATTTTGCTTTAATTTATTTGAGTATAATATTTCAAATTTTATTATATTTTTAAATATAAATATAAATATAAATATAAATATAAATATAAATATATAAATTTAATTTTTTCCGTATTGGCTAATATATTTATGAATAACTCGGCTGGTGAAACATCCTATTGCAAATCCAAATAATCCCCCACTGAACCAAGTGAGTGACAAATAAAGTTGGCTCAATAAAACTAGCAACGGAAGAATCCAGAAAATTATTCTGTTTATAAGTTTTTTCATGTGCAAACGAATAATGCAAAAACCTGCGAAGGCAAGTGTTGAATGCAAAGAAGGAAAACCCTGAAAAAGTTCACGGTTCATTGCAATATTATTTTGCATGATAGACTTTATCCAGTGAAAAGCTTTTGGATCCCAATTTAGAAATGGTCTTTCACGCACAAAAAAATTAGTTAATACAGTTGAGATTATTGCTGAAACAAAAAAAGTTACAATAAATTCCACAACAAATTTTGTGTTTTCAGAAGATTTTTTTTTGATTGCAATAATTAATAAAATTGTCAAAATTACAACGAAAGCTGACAATCCAATATAAGTCGAAACCATCTCAAAAAATTTATCCCAAAATTCTTTTGGTAAAATTTTGAAGAAAATATTTGTAGTTACAGAATCTGGATATTGATTTGATAATAAAGAAGCAAAAAATATATCAAAATAAAAAATTGAAATTATTATTATTATTGCAAAGGGAACAAGAATACAAAATTTTTTCATTTAGACCAACTCCGTTAGGAAATTTATTTTTATTTTTATATTTCTATATATTTTATCAGTAAAAAAAATTGTAGTCAAGAAATTAAAAATCTCTAGAAATTATAAATTCAACTCTTCTGTTCAGTTGCCTTCCTGCATCTGTAAAATTATCTCCAACAGGATTAAGCTCGCCCATTCCTTCCACAGAAATAATATTTTCTGGAACTTCTCGGCTAATCAAATAATTTTTTATTGCAAGACTTCTCTTATAAGAAAGTTCTAAATTATAAATATCTGTACCCTTTGAGTCTGTAAATCCATCGATTTTTATTTTCATATCAGGATTTGAAACCAGTGCCGTAGATAAAGTATTAAGAACTGGTTTAACTTCTTTTTTGATTACGAATTTATTAAAGTCAAATAAAATTTTTTGCTCCATTATTAAAATCAAATTATTTCCATCTCTACGAATCTTTACACCATTTTGATCGAAAACTATTAATTCTTCCAAAGGTTTTTTATTAGCATTGGTATCCACCATTTGCAAATTTTGTGCTGTGTCTTGATTTGAATTTCCTGCGTTGGAACATCCAACAACGGTTACTAAAATAATAATTAATACTAAAAATTTATTTAACATGCTTTATTTCTCCTTGAAAATTATTTGTATTTATTTAATTTTTGAATTTATTTTATTTTTAATTAATTTTAAATTTAAATATTCAGTATATTATAACACAAATTTAAAAAATATTAAATAGTCACATCATTAAGCCATTTTTTTGAGGTATATCTTTTGAATCCAATTACAAGTTTTATAACTTCGCCTATTCCAACAATTCCAAGTGTAACTCCAACCGAAAACTTGAAGTATACGCACAAAAAAACTGCTGGGATTTCAAATAAATATACTGGCAACACGTCAATTAAAAACGCAGCTCGAGTATCTCCCCCCGCTCGCAAAATTCCTATGAGCAAAGTCCAGTTCATAACTTTGAAAAAAGCTAGCACACCGAAAACTCTTATAACTATTACAGTCATGTCATAAACATTTGGCTCAAGATTATAAAGCGACAAAATTGGATGAACTAAAAGTTCTATGGCTATTGCAGAAATTATTGCAAAAACTACAGCAACTTTCATTGACCGCCAAGAATGTAACGAGGCAATTTTTTGCTTCCCAGCTCCAATACTGTTCCCGATTATAACTGAACTTGCATTTGCAATTCCCATGAAAATTACTGCCGCCACAGAAAAAAATACTGCGATAATATTTATTGCTGCCGCTTCATTTGTTCCGAGGCGAGCATAACCAATCATTGTTATAGATTGTCCGAGAATCCACATGAATTCTGTCATGAAAATTGGAGTACCAAGTTTTATAATTTCTCGTACCAAATTTTTTGATAGCCCAAAATATTTTTTAATTTTATCACGAATTCCATAATCAAATTTATAAATTAGCAACAAAATCATTGTGAACTGGAAAATTCTCGCTATTATTGTGGCAATAGCTGCACCTTTTTCATTAAGTGCTGGTACTCCAAATTTTCCGTATATCAAAATATAATTTAAAACTGTATTTGTAATTATACCAAAAATTGCTGCAATCATAGGAACTTTTGTTTTTCCAATTGAGCGAAGCACGAGAGAAATTCCAAATGCAACGTTTCCAAAAATATATGAGAAAGATGAATATCTTAAAAAAGTTACGCCAATTTTTAAAACTGCCGGGTCTTTTGTGTAAAGAGAAATTATGGCTTGCGGTGCAATTGCTCCAATTAAATTAAATAAAAATGCTACGGAAAAAGATAAAATTACCATTGCACCCATGAGCTGCTTTATAACTTTGAAATCTTTTTTTCCATAATATTGTGCAATAAAAACGCCCATACCACCACAAATTCCAAAAGTTATAACATCCAAAAACCAATAAACTCCATTTGCAAATCCAACAGCCGCAATATAATTTGCACCGAGCCGACCAATCATTAAATTATCAATTAAATTTAAGCAAGAAGATAAAAATTGTTGGATGACAAGTGGCAGACCAACTCTTA
>JBOFDW010000150.1:0-5396 GCA_051647385.1 Fusobacteriaceae bacterium | reverse complement strand
TCTATTCGTGTTGCTCAAGAAAACGAAGATAAATATTTGTATATAGTTATGCCTCTTGCACTTAGAGATGTATAAAATATACTGGCTAAAAATTATTGGGGTCTTAACTGACCTCTTTTTATTTGTGAAAAAAAATGCTATAATAATTAACATGCAAATCAAATAAAATTTTAAGGAGAATATCTATGAAAATTATAAAATGGATACTAAAAAAAATAGGTCTTTTTTTGCTATTCATAATTAAAACTTTTTTTAAGACTGTGATTGCAATATTTGTTTTTATTATTTTGTTGAGCACTGTAATATATTTTATCGTGAGACAACCTGACACAGAAATCACATCAGAAATGTATAAGTATAAATATATTGAAATAGACATGTCAAAAACTTTTACAGAAAATAATGTTGGATACTTGGGAAATCTTCTTGACGCTGAACAAAATTATTTTGAGTTTCTAAAAGTTTTGAAAAAAGCTAGAGACGATAAGCAAGTCAAAGGAATAATTTTTAAACTGGAAGAATATTCTTTAAATGCTGCTCAAAATGAAGAGGTCGGAAAAATTTTGGCGAGTTTTCCTGCTGACAAAGAAATTATAACATTTGCTCCTCGATTTGAGAAAAATTCTTATTTTTTTGCGTCTAACTCTAGGACGATTGTAATGCCAAATACTTTTTCTTCTGTCTCAAATATTTTAGGCTATTATGTTGAGATGCCTTTTTACAAAAGATTGGCTGACAAAGTTGGAATTGGATTCACTGTGATACACATGGGAAATTATAAATCTTTTGGAGAAACTTATTCTTCAACAATGATGAGCCAATATTCCAAAGAAAATCTGTTGCAACTATTAAACTCAAGAAATTCAGAATTTTTAAATCGTGTTTCCGAGAGAAGAAAAATTAACAGAAATATTTTGGAGCAAGATATTGATAACGGAAAACTTCTGGAAATAACTCCACCAGAATTAAAAGATAAAAAACTTATTGATGAGCTTATGTATTATCATGAGCTTATTGGAAAATTAGGAAAAAATTCTGTAATAAACTTAAATATTTATAAAAAAATTCTTGCAGGAAAAGAGTCACAAAATAAAAGCTATAAAAATTATATCGGAGTTATTCCTCTTAATGGAGAAATTTTAGAAGGACAATCACAGGGTGTTAAAGGAATTATTGAAGAAGAAAATACTGTAGAACTTTTGCAGAATGCTCTTGAAGACAATGAAATCAAAGGTGTGGTTTTGAGAATAGATTCTCCCGGTGGTTCTGCTTATACATCAAATTCTATATATAGTGCAATCAAAACTCTCAGTGCAAAAAAACCAGTATATGTTTCTATGGGGAGCGTTGCTGCCTCAGGTGGATATTTTATTTCT
Organism: Fusobacteriaceae bacterium; assembly: GCA_051647385.1. Classification (GTDB taxonomy): domain Bacteria; phylum Fusobacteriota; class Fusobacteriia; order Fusobacteriales; family Fusobacteriaceae; genus JAGNZR01. Next base: position 4,020 of record JBOFDW010000150.1, on the reverse strand, counting down.
GCTGCTGCAAACAAAATTTATGCGAACAAGGCTACTGTTACAGGTTCGATCGGAGTTGTATTTATTATTCCAAATTATGAAAAGTTGGCAAATAAGATTGGTGTCGATGTAGAAATTTTATCCAAGGGTAAGAATGCAGATATTAATTCTATGCTAAAACCTATGTCAAAAGAAAAATATAGCCTGCTATCAAAATCTCTTGAAAGAATTTATCTTGAATTTAAGTCTAAGGTTGCTGAAGGAAGAAAAATGTCACTGGATAAAATTGAGGACGTGGCTAAGGGAAGAGTTTGGCTCGGAGAAGATGCTCGAGACAGAGGGCTTGTTGATGGAATAGCTTCTTTCGATGAAGTTGTTCAAACTTTGGCAAGTGATTTAAATCTTAAAGAAGGAAGTTTTGGAGTAGTACAAATTATAAATTATGATGCGTCACAAGAATTCAGAAATTATTTTAAAATTTTAAAAAGATATTCAAAAATAAATTCAGTATTAGAGTTTTTTAAGATTGGTGTGACAGAAAGTTTGGAAGAGATGAAAACTGAAAAAGCAGTTTTATATTCTCCTGTAATAGAATATATTAAATAATTTTAGGTTCACAAAATGTAAGGAGTAAATTATGAAAAGAGGAAGAAGTTTTTTAACAGCTATTGTTTTGGTGTTTTTTTGTGGCTTACTTTTTACAGCTTGTGGAACAAGTAATACAAAGGATTCTCCTGTGATAGGAGATTCACCGCTACCACCAAGTGGTGGAGGTGGTGATGATGGAGGTGGCGGGTATGTAGATCCTGATAAACCTTCTAGAGGAAAAGTTGTTGTAAGTGCCTATGGAAGAACCGTAACAAATTATGATGATATTAAAAACGATGACGGTGGAGTTGGGATGACTGCTTCTGGTAAATATGATACAATATTACGTCAAAATTTTTATTATGGTGTCGCTCAAAATGCTGGTAGTATAACAGTTTACAAAAATGGAATCGGTATGTACACAGAAGATGGAGAGGTTATAAATTTGGCGAGTGGAAAAATTTATACTCCTGATGGTGGAACTGGGATGTCAGCCTCTACAAGTTTAGGATTTGCGATAAATTATGGTACAATAAATTCTTCTGGACTTGAAGTTGATAATGGGTCAGGTTGTTACACTCAAGAGCAGAACAGTGATGGAACTGGAGAATGGATTTATTCTGGTCCTGATACAGCGGGTTGCTCTGGAGAAGAAGATGTACTAGTTGAAGTCGTTGATAATTACGGAAATGTAGTAAAAGTTTCTATAAAACTAAAAAAAGAAGTTAGAGCAATACCTAAAACTTATCTGGCTGGTACTGGTATGAAAGCTTCGGCTGGTGGTTTAGCTAGAAACGAAACTGGTGGTAAAATAAATATTACTAACGGAATTGGAATGTACGCTGAAGGAGAAGAAATGATTAATAATGCCTCAGAATATATTTCACCTCCTAATCCTCCACCTAGTGATTCTCCAACTGGAAAAAAATCTATTGCCATAAATTATGGTACTATAAATATTGAGTCAACTTTCGCTGGTGGTCTAACTGATGAGTCGGTTTATGTTACTGGAATCGGAATGAAAGCCGCTGGTGGTGCTGTGGTAATAAATCGTGGTTCGATAATTTTGAAAGGCAATGGACTCTTTGGAATGTATGCAACTGGAACTGGTTCGACTGCTATAAATTATGGTACTATTGATATGACAGCAGCAACAAATTCTTTTGGTCTTTATGTTAGTAGTGGTGGAATTGCCTCGAACTACGGAACAATTTCTGGCGTAAGTTCTGGTAATGGAAACACATATACAAATTCAAATGCGGCTCTTAGATCAAATAAAAATAACAGCGGAATTTATATTGATAAAAAATCTTCTCTTACAAATTCTGGGCTGATGGATTATCGCAACCAAACTTTTGACACTTCAAAACTTGGTGGAGGTAAAATTTATTTGGCAGCCAACGGAACTATTGTTGCAAAAAAAGTTGCTGGAAATATTTACGCCAAAGGAAATGATTTAATCGGTCTATACAAAAATTATGGAATTAGTAGTGGTAAAAATGGTGATGGTGCAGTTATCACCGACGACTTAGCCGCAAATATAATTTCTGACTCAATTTTTTATAACATAAAATTTTTGGAGAACAAAACCAATAGCAAAACTTACGGTCTCACAAAAAATTATGACATTGAAGTTACCAAGAAAAAATTTGATGAAGTCATAAAAAATTCTCAGTACGCAAATTTATTGGAGCAAAATTTTTATGAAGAAAAAAATCAGACAAAAAAATCTGAGGCTAAAAATAGTTTGTACCGTTCAATAGAAAATTCTGCATCGTCAGAAGAAGCCAACGAGAAAATTTATGAGGCTCTAGGGAATGATATTTATCCAAATGTTCAGAAGCAAACTTTCGAGTCTATGAAATTCATAAATGATAGTTTGATGAAAAATTCTTTGTCAAATATCACAGGAAATTTTATTGCTAATTATGATTTTACTCGTTTGACTTCTGGCAAGACTAACTATACGGAATCTTATAACACGAATTTTAATCTGTTAAATATTGGATACGTAAAAGAAAACTTTCTTTTTGATAGAGTTGGAATTATTGGTGCTGTTGGTCAGAGTCGAAGTGACTTTGGAGACACATCTTCTTTAACCAACATGAATTATGAGGTCGCTCTTTTTGCTCAAAATAATATCGAAGAATTTGAGTACACTGGAATTCCTTACTTCGGATATATCGAAGGAGATTTAAACCGTAAACTTAATTATGCAGATAAAACTGCTAAGGCAAATATTACTAGTAATTATTTTGGATTTTTTAATCAATGGCTAAAAAGAAATGAGTTTGAATATTTATATCTGAACTGGAAAGTTCAGTTGGATGCTGCCATGATGATACAAAAAAGTGTTCAAGAAGATTTGGCAGAAGGAATTTCTCTTGATGAAACTACATCAAACTCTGTTGCTGGAAGTTTTGGTGCTGACATCGGCAAGAACTTTAGATTTGGAAATGACTTTTTTGTAGACCTGTCTTTCAATGCTATGTACACACATGAATTTGCAAATCCAAATAATGCTCTTTCTGGAAGTGCGAACTCAATCTATGGAAAAGTTTCTCTTGATAAATTTAGCTTCAAGTCTGACTATGGGTTTATCGGTGGTCGTGCAGAATTTGGCAAAGGTGCGTTAAAAATATATAGCGAATACAAATTTTTGATTGGTCAAGAATATGACGAGCAAAGAATGACATCTGGTATTAACTATAAATTTTAATTGAAATGAATTAATAACCGTGATATAATTTGTGAAACAAAAGTATACACGGATGGGAGAGATAAAATTGGTTAGAAAATTAAAATCTGGTTATGGAGCTTCAAATGGTGGGGCAGTCGCTGATACCGACCTTTTAAAAAAAGCTCAACTTATGCAAGATGAAATGCTAAAAATTCAAGAACAGTTAAAATCTAAAGAGTTGGAAGCTTCAGTTGGCGGTGGAGCTGTCGTTGCAAAAGTTGACGGTCAAAAAAATCTAATCGGAATAAAAATATCTGAAGAAATTATAAAAGAGGCATCAGAAGATAAAGAAATGCTTGAAGATTTAGTTTTGTCTGCAATAAAGGAAGCGATGAGACAAGCTGATGAACTTTCAGAAAAAGAGATGTCCAAAATAACTGGTGGAGTTTCTATCCCTGGTTTGTTTTAAATTTTTTTAGTTAATAAATAAGTTGGAGAGTGGCTGTTGTTAAAACGTCGCTCTCTTTATTTAAATGTAAAGTGAGGTAAAGTTTTGTGTCGGATGATAATAAAAAATATGTGCGATATGGGAATATAATTTATTGGATTGTAAGACTCATTGAGTCAACTCTTCGTACAAAAATTATTTTTACTGAAAAATATGATGAGAACAAAAATTTCATAATGACTTGTTGGCATAATAAACTTTTGATGGGTCTTTTGGGTACAAAATTTATCAAAAAAAGAGCAACACTTGTAAGTCCATCAAAAGA
>JBOFDW010000149.1:0-2808 GCA_051647385.1 Fusobacteriaceae bacterium | reverse complement strand
TATCAGTTGTTGTTGTTTGGTTTATTTTGGAGAAAACAACTTTAGGATATGAAATAAAAGCAGTTGGATATAATCCTACAAGTTCTGAGAACGGCGGAATAAATGTAAAATTTATTATGGCTATGACACTTGGGTTATCGGGAATTTTTTCTGGATTGGCAGGAGCTGAAAGAGTTCTTGGTGGAGTTGGACAGTATGCTTATAAGCAAGGACTTCTTGGTACTTTAGGTTTTGATGGAATTGCAGTTGCATTGCTCGGTAAAAATAATCCTTTCGGTGCACTTTTAGCTGCAATTCTTTTTGGAGCTTTACGTGTTGGAGGAATGTCAATGCAATTTAATACAAAAGTTCCGAGCCAAATAGTTATAATTTTGCAAGCAGTTATAATTCTTTTAGTTGCAGCAGAAAATATGTTTAGAATCCTTATAGAAAGACGAAAGGTGGCTGATGCATAATGATTACAAGTATAGCGAGTATAATTATGGCAATGTTAAGACAAGCCGCACCTGTAATGATAGTTGCAATCGGCGGAATGTTTGCTGAAACTTCTGGAGTTGTAAATATCGGACTTGAAGGGATGATGTTGTTCGGAGCTTTTTCTGCAGCACTTGTTGCATATTTTACAAAAAGTTGGGTGTTGGGAATTATTGGTGGTTTACTTGGCGGAGCAATAATAGCAACTATTCATGCAATTATAAGTATAAGATATAGAGGGAATCAAGTTGTATCTGGAGTTGCAATAAATCTTTTCGCTTCAGGGTTCACAGTTTTTATGCTAAGAATAATTTTTAATCAGTCGAGTAATACTCCAGCTGGACCTTCTGCTCCATCAATAAATGGAACATCGATTATAACTTTTATAATTTATATAGTTGTAATATTAGCAAGTCTTTTTTTATACAAAACTGTAACAGGTTTAAGAATTCGTTCGGTTGGAGAATATCCACTTGCTGCTGATACAGTTGGAATAAATGTTTATAAGATAAGATATATTGGAGTTATAACTTCTGGTGCACTTGCAGGTCTTGGTGGAACTTATCTTTCACTTGGAGCTCTCAACCAATTTTCAAAAGAGATGACAGCTGGTCGGGGATTTATGGCATTGGCTGCTTTAGTTTTTGGGAAATGGAAACCAAAAGGAGTAATAGTTGCGAGTTTACTTTTTGGATTGGCGGATGCACTTCAAGTTAGGATGCAACAATATTTTCCAAATGTTCCGCCACAATTTATTCAGATGCTTCCATATATTTTGACATTACTTGCTTTGGCTGGGATAGTTGGAAAAGCCATTGCACCAAAAGCACTTGGGAAACCATATGACAAAAGCGAGCTTTAAAAATTAAATAAGAATTTTAAAATATTAAAAAGATATTTAATAAAAAATTTTTTTATTTGGAAGAGAGAGAATAAAATAAATAAATAAAATTCAGGAGCTAAGAAAATTTAATTTTCTTAGCTCCTGTTTTAATAAAAAGTTTTTTAAAATATTTCTAATATAAATATAAATATAAATATAAATTATTAATAAGCACCTTGAGCTATCATAGTGTCAGCAACTTTTTTGAAGCCAGCGATATTAGCTCCTTCAGCAAGAGTAACTTTATATTTTTTGCTCATATCTTTTGACTCTTTATAAATATGTTGCATGATTCCTTTTAATTTATCATCAACTTCTTTTGCAGTCCAAAAAAGTCTCATGCTATTTTGTGACATTTCAAGAGCAGAAGTTGCAACTCCACCAGCATTAGCAGCCTTACCTGGAGCGTAACCAACTTTATTTTTATGGAAAAATTCCACAGCTTCTGGAGTACAAGGCATATTCGCACCTTCGGCAACAACAACAATTCCATTTTTCACCATAACTTTTGCTTCTGCAAGTCCAATTTCATTTTGAACTGCACATGGAACTGCTATGTCAGCTTTTATTCCCCATGGTTTTCCTTTTTCAAGTTTGACTCCGAATTTTTTTGCATAATCGCTAAGTTTAGCTTTTCCATCTCTCATAGTCAAAAGATATTCTATTTTTTCTCCAGTTACACCTTTTGGATCATGGATAAATCCATCTCTTCCAGAAATAGAAATAACTTTTCCTCCAAGCTCTTCAACTTTTTTTGCAACACCCCAAGCAACGTTTCCATATCCAGAAACAATTACTGACTTTCCTTTGAAAGAAGTTTTTGTTTCTTTTAACATTTCTTCAACAAAATACACAAGTCCATATCCTGTTGCTTCTGGTCTTATCAAACTTCCACCATAGTTCAAACCTTTTCCAGTCAAAACTGCGTTGTCGTAAGTTGCTTTTATTCTTCTATATTGTCCAAATAAATATCCTATTTCACGTCCACCAACTCCAATATCTCCAGCAGGAACGTCAACATCTCCACCGATGTGTCGATAAAGTTCTGTCATAAAACTTTCGCAAAATCTTCTAACTTCTGCGTCAGATTTACCTTGAGGATCAAAGTCACTTCCACCTTTCCCTCCACCAATTGGTAGTCCTGTCAATGAATTTTTAAAAGTTTGTTCGAATCCTAAAAATTTTAAAGTTCCAAGAACTACTGACGGATGAAAACGAAGTCCACCTTTGTAAGGCCCGATTGCTCCATTAAATTGAACTCTGAAACCACGGTTTACTTGAATTGTTCCTTTGTCGTCTTCCCACGGAACTTTGAAAAATATTACTCTTTCTGGCTCAGTTATTCTTTCAAGAATACTGTTAGCTTCATACTGCGGATTTTTTTCAAGAAAAGGAACAAGACTTTCTAAGACTTCTTGAACAGCTTGAAAAAATTCTGGCTCGTTTGGATC
>JBOFDW010000148.1:0-29778 GCA_051647385.1 Fusobacteriaceae bacterium | reverse complement strand
TGTTACAAAATAGAGATGGAGAATTTGATGTAGTATATATAGGGATGGAAAATGATGATAATCCATCTAAGCTAAGAGAACTTATAACAAAAGAAATACGCAAAGCTGAAGGAAATAAAGAAAACGAAAAAATAATTCTCTTGTTTGGATTATGTGGGAATTCAGTGGCGGGAATATCTTCAGTTTTGCCAATCGTTATTCCCAAAGCTTATGATTGTTGTGCAGTATTTTTAGAATCAGGAAAGAAATTTTATGAAAATTTTTCAGAAAGATTAAGTGCTGAATGGTATACATCTAGTCATTTAGAAAAAATAGAAGAACTAAAAAAAACTAATGAAAAATTTAAAATCAAATATTCTTCAGAGTCGTTAGAGCTCTATATAGAAAAATATGGTGAAGAAAATGGAAGATTTTTATATGAAACTTTAATAACAGAAAAAAAAGATGTTGTTTTTATAAAAACGCAAGATGAAAATGATGAAAAAAACATATCAAATTTAAAAAAACAGTATAATAAAGTTGAGGTTTTAGATGGTGGAAATTCATTCATTAAAAAACTTATAAATTGCGACGAAGATGAAGAAATTTTAAATCTAAAAATTGGAGAAAAAATAACTCCTACATATGACGAAAATGTTATAGTAGGACAATAATATAATTGAATATTTTCAGGGAGAGAAAATTATGATAAAGATAATAAGTTGTAATATATTTGAAAATATGTTAAAAAATATATTGAAAGAAAAATCATGTCAATTCGAAGTTACATATATTGGAATGGAAAATCATGTTATTCCTTCTAAGCTTAAAGAATTGATTATTGAAGAAATCATAAAAACAGAAGTTAGTAAAAAATATACTAAAATAATACTGCTGTATGGTTTGTGTGGCAATGCAATAGAAGGAATATCTTCATCTTTACCAATTGTAGTCCCAAAAGCCCATGATTGCTGTGCAATATTTTTAGAATCAGGAAAGAAATTTTATGAAAATTTTTCAGAAAGATTAAGTGCTGAATGGTATACTTCAGATTATTTAGAAAAAATAGAGGAATTAAAAAAAATTGATGAAAATTTCAAAATGAATTATTCTAGAAATTCGTTAGACTATTATATTGAAAAATATGGAGAGGATAATGGGAAATATCTCTATGAAATTTTATCTAACAGTAAGAAAGAAATAATATTTATAAAAACAATTTCTGAAAATGATGAAAAAAATATAGTGTATTTGAAGCAACAATATGAATCTGTTGAAATTGTAAATGGTGGGAAAGCTTTTGTTGAAAAGATTTTAGATGAAAAAACAGAAGATAAAGAAATTTTATATTTAGAAGTAGGCAAAAAAATAACACCTACATATGATGAAAATGTTATTATTGGAAAATAGAGACAATGAGCAAGAGGAGAAGAATAAAATGTATATAGGAATAGATCTTGGCACATCAGCGGTAAAATTATTGTAATACAAATATAATGATATCAAATTTTAACAAAGATGCAGATATGGATAGAATATAATTTGAGTATAAATATTAAAATTTCAAAATTAAGTGTAACATACAGATCACAAAAAAGCTTTTATTAAAACTCAAAATTTATGGTCTGCAACTTCAAATGCAATGAGTTCATATTTAAAATAAGGATCAAATTAATCGGCAATATTATAGGAACCTAAAAAAAGGATATTTATCAGTAGTAGTGGCTAAAAATTTGTTAAATAAAAAATTAAAATAGAAATAAAAAATATAGATATAATTTATTATGATAAAAAACAAAAACAATTATAATGGTCAAACCAATTAATTTTATTTCTAAAAATGTTGATTAATATAATTTATAACCTCTTAATTGTTTAAATCAATTAATGAAGAAAGGTGTGGCAACTTTAGCCCGCACTCTCGCACCATCCCTAGTTTAAAGTTTTAGTACCTTGCAAAATTTAAGTGTGATAAAAGGCATGTTGTTCTCAATAAAGAGATATTTGCGTTTTAGTACTTGTAAAAAGCGTGATAAAAGCTGGTGTAAAAAATGTATGTATTTTGAAACATTAAAAGAAGACGTTATTTATAATTTCATTTATAGCAACTAAGCTCTCATCATCTTTGTACTATTCACAAATCTAAAATTAGAGCATTTTTTGTCTTTTTAATTGCTATAAATTAGACATAACTTAGAACTCCTTGCAAATATATTTTCATTATCAATGAAAAAGCAATTTAAATCCTTTTATCATAGAAGGAATATAATTTATTAAAAATATTCCGAAAAAAGTCATTAATAAAATTTTTCCAATTTTTTCAACTTTATTTTTATTCTCAGCTTTATATTTTAGAAGATAATACGTTCCAAATAATAAATTTGAAAATGCAATCGTAATAAAATCCCAAATATTTTTCTGTTCATTATATTTTATTAAAATAAAATATAATTGGTAATCTTCTTTATTTAAAATATGAGCCTGTTCGTAATTACTTTTTGCAGTCTGTTCGCATCCTGATAATTTTGAAAAGCATTTTCCAATATATTTGTAGCATTTTGAAATTCTTTTTTTATCCTTTAAAAATTCTTTTTCGTTAGAAAAACATTCTATTGCCTTTTCATAGTTTCCATTATGAAAAAAATCAAGTCCTTCACTAAAATAATCAATATATTCATTTTTTACTTTATTAGAATCATAAAAATTATTATTTTCTACTTTTAAATTTAGTTTAGTTTTTCCTATTATTTTTATCTTTTTTATTTTCATTTTACCTCCAGACCTCTATTTAGAATTAACAAATGCTTTTATAGTCTGTTTTATAATTTTAAATTGCTCATTAGAAAGAGCCTCAATATCTTTTTGGATTTCACCATACCTTTTACTCGAAACGGCTGTATTATCATTATAATTATGAGTAGTTACTTTTTTCCCGTTATTATTAATTTGACCAATTTGAAAACCTTGATTATCACTGTTTTGAAAGTCAGAAAGAGCGTTTTCTAGTTCAATTATTTTCCCTTTTATTGTATCTGGTGTCCTTTCTAAGTCTTGTAGTTCAAAAAATACTTTTCTTTCATTTTTGGAAGCGTTTAGAGCTGTTAAGATTACTTCTAATGTTGCCCTTTTCCCAAAGTTAACTCCACGCTCAATATCAGCTATTTGAGTATGCGAGACTCCAGTTTTATCAGAAAGTTCTCTTAAAGAGAATTCTTTATCTTCTCTTAAATTTCTTAAAAATTCTCCTGAAGTCATTTTGTTTCACCTCCTATAAAATTATTAACTATATTATACTATATTTTTTTTCAAATTGTAAGTAAATAAAAATACTCTTGTAAAAAAATATCTTGACAAAGAAAAACAAAAGGTGTACAATAATGTTGTAAGTAAATAAAAATACGTAAAAAAGGTGTGGCATATGTTTGTTGAAATGGTGGATTTTATTCTAAAAGAAAAAGGGATTAGCAGAAGTGAGTTAGCAAGAAGACTAAATATTAAACGGCAATCAGTTTATGGAACACTGAAATATTATGCGGACGGACGAACTCCATCATTTAAGACAATGAAGAAATGGAGCATAGCATTAGAAGTAGATATTAAAATTTTCCTGTCAAGTTTGTAAGTATTTGTTTTTACTTAATTTTTAAAATGGAGGTGAACTTTATGCAAAATTATGTAGACTTAGAAAAATATCCTGACGTATTAAATTTAAATGAAACATCTGAATTTTTTAGAACGTCAAAAGATAGTATCAGAAAGTTGTGTTTAAGTGGAGAAATAAAACATATACGCATTGGAAAACTTTATAAATTTACCAAACAAAATATAAAAGATTTTTTAGAAAAAAAATAAAAGGAGGGAATTAATGAGTAACGAAAAACTTATAGCAGGAAAGCTTAGAGAAAAAGATGGATATTATCATACGGTAATAACATATTATCCTGAAAATTCAAAAAAACAAAAAGTCATATCAAAAACAACTGGTTTAAAAATAGTGTGTGCTACAAAACGTGAAACAGAAGAAAATAAAATCAAAGCAGAGAACATTCTTTATACACGAAGAAAAGAATTTACTTTAAAAAAAGATAATGACGATTTGGAAGAAATTATGTTCACTGATTACTTGAAAAAATGGCTTTCTACAACAAAAAATAGTGTTGTACAAACAACATATTATAATTACAGATTAATTATTGAAAATAAAGTGATTCCTTATTTTGAAAATAAAAAAATAACTTTAAAAAAACTAAGGGCGGCAGATTTGCAAGATTTTTATAGCTATTGCATGGAAGATATGAAAAATTCTCCTAATACGGTACTAAAGTATCGTGCCAACATCAGGAAAGCACTTCAGACAGCTTTAAAACAGCAATTAGTTGAAAACAATCAAGCTGATTTAGTTGATAAACCCAAAAAAAGAAAATTCATCGCTGAAACAATGACCTCAAAAGAAATATTTAATTTGTTACAAATTGTAACTGGTACATCTTTAGAAATTCCTGTTTATTTAGGCGGTTTTTACGGCTTAAGACGGGGCGAAGTTATAGGCTTGAAATGGAGTAGTATTGATTTTGAAAATAATATAATCAATATTAATAACACTGTAGTTACTGAAAAAGGAAATAATGGGAAAATTTTAGTAAATACGAGTAGGACAAAAAATAAAAGTAGTTACAGAGATTTGCCACTTCTTCCTCATTTAAAAGAAAGGTTATTAGAAATAAAAAAAAATCAAGAGGATATCAAAATAAAATTTGGAAAATCATACAACAATAATTTTTTAGACAATGTTTGCGTAACAGAGTTTGGAGATATCATCAAACTTGATTATGTTACAAAAAAATTCAAATCAATATTAAAAAAGAATAATTTAAAAGAAATTAGATTTCATGATCTAAGACATTCATGTGCGACAGCATTATACTACAAGGGTGTTGACTTAAAATCAATTCAACACTGGCTAGGACATTCAAATATATCGACAACATGTGATACTTATGTGCATTTAAAGCGTAAAGACATAAAAATTTCAATTGCAATAGAGGAAGTCTTTAGAGGAGAGTTTATCGATGATGAGAATTCTGTTAAAGATAATGAAAAAATTTAAGAATAAAAAAATCATATATACTTTGAACATAAAAAGCCGGAAAGCTAAATGACAAAATAAATATGATTCCTAATAATTTTTATGGTGCCTAAGGGGGGACTTGAACCCCCAAGGTATTGCTACCGGCAGATTTTGAGTCTGCTATGTTTACCAATTTCACCACTCAGGCAATGAATGTAATAATAATGAAAGTCGATTTGAAAGTCGCATAAATAAATGAAACAGTAAGAAGCACAGAAAGTAAGGCATTCAAATGTTTAGGCAACATTCTTTTGAGTCCGTCGCGTCTACCATTCCGCCACCAAGGCACTAACTTAAATATGGTATCAAATTTTTTAAGAAAATGCAATAGGCAAAGTTTCGATATTTAAACTTTTTACGACGCTTTATTTTTATCTTTAATTTTTTTATCCAATAATTTCAAATCACTTTTAATTCTTTTCGTATTAGAATCGCTTGAACCTAAAACTTCAGTGAATATCGTTAAAGATTTTTGAAAATATTCTTTAGATTTTTCTAGTTCACCCATTTGTTCATTAAGATTTGCTAAATTTTCATAGCTACTAGCAACATTTGTACTGCTTTCACCGTAAAAATCTTGTTTTATTTTAAGAGCAGAATTATAACAGTCCATTGCTTTTTTATAATCTTTAATTTCTTGATAAACTGCACCCAAATTATTATAAGTTCGCCCAACGTCAGGATGATCTTTTCCATAAAGTTCAGTATAAATTTTAAGAGCAGTATTATAATAAGAAAGTGCTTTTCCAAATTCTTTTTTGTCTTTATAAATTATTCCAAGATTAATATTCGTATTTGCAATTGTTAAATGGAAGTCTCCATAAATTTTTGTCTTAATAGTTAGAGCTTTGTTATAAGAATCTATGGCAGTATCAAATTCTTTTTTGTCATTATAAACCATTCCCAAATTATTATAAGTCATTCCAACTTCAATAGATTCTCCACCTGAAGTTTCAGCATATATTAGGAGAGACTTATTATAATATTCGATAGCTTGATTAAATTTACCCTGCCGTCTATAAACTATTCCCAAATTATTATAGAGCATAGCAACGTTTTTATTAGATTCTCCATAAATTTTAATGTATATAGGAAGAGCTTTTTCATAAAACTGTATTGCTTGATTATAATCTTCTAGGTCTTTGTATGCTACGCCTAAGTTATTATAAGCACTAGCTACTGACGGATGATTTTCTCCATAAACTTTTCTTTTGATTTTTAAAGCCATATTATAATATTCAATTGCTTTTTTATATTCGCCGTCACCATTATATGTCATACCGATATTATTATAAATTCTTCCAACGTTGGGATCACTGTCACCATAAAGTGAAATATAAATCTCTAAGGCATCGTTAAAAGATTTTAGTGCTTCTGTAAACTTTGAGTTTGAAAAATGTGCTAAACCTTCGTCGCTATATTGGGTAGCCAAGATTGCTTGTTCACTTGGATAATCGGCAACATTAGAATTCTCTGCTGTAGTTTCATTTTGTGTTGGTGCAGTTTCTCCATAAATTTTTTGTGTACTAAAAATAATTCCAGTTAAAAAAATAAGTACAGCGATAAAAGATATTTTCAGATTGAATATATTGTTTCTCATGTCCATCTCCTAAAAAATTTTTTTATGTGGATATATTATATCACATATTATAAAAAATATTAAGATTAAAATAAATTTATAGAAAACTTTTTTTAAAAAATAATAAATAAAGTCAAAAAATTGAGTTTTTAAATTTTTTAAAACTTAAATTTAAAATAAAATATTAAAATATAAATTCAAAAAATATTTTAAATAAAAAAAGAGCTAGGAATTTTTCCTAGCTCGAAATTTTTCTACATAATAATTATCTAGTTGTAATATTTGTAGCTTGAGGACCTTTTTGTCCTTGAGAAAGTTCGAATGTAACTTCTTCACCTTCGTTTAAAGTTTTGTAACCTTCTTTTTGAATTTCAGAGAAGTGAGCGAAAACATCTTTCCCATCTTCACCTGTAATAAATCCAAAACCTTTCTCTTGGTTAAACCATTTTACTGTACCTTTCATTAGAATACCTCCATAAATTTTTTTTAGTAAATTATAAACCCAATTAACTAAATATAATAATGGAGCGTACCTCAGCTATTATTATTCAGATAAAAATGTTATTTATAAATACCGCTCTTTTATAATAACACACAATATAAAAAAAGTAAACATATTTTTTGCTTTAAGAGTTAGATTTATTTTATTTTTAAAATTTCTATTTAGAAAAAATATTTTCAGAATAAAAATATTAACAAAATAAAAAGTTTTTCTTCTGTAAATAAAAAATGCTTGACATAATTTTAAAGATAAGATATTATTATTGAGTTGAATAAAATTTTAAAATTATAAGGAGATTATTAAATGTTAAAACTAAGACTTACAAGACTAGGAGCTACAAAAAGACCATCTTACAGAATCGTTGCCATGGAAGCATTATCAAAAAGAGATGGAAGAGCACATGCTTTTTTGGGAAATTATTTTCCTCTTGAAGATGGAAAATGTAATTTGAATGAAGAAGAAATTTTGAGACTTTTAGGAAATGGAGCGCAACCTACAAGAACGGTTAAATCTATTTTGACTAAAGCTGGAGTATGGGCAAAGTTTGAAGCTAGCAAGAAAAAATAAAAGTTTAACAATTTAAAACTAAAGCAAATATTTTAAAAAGTTGAAAATTTAATATAAATATTCTTAGGGAGTGGTTTCACTCTCTTCTTTTTCTTTTAATTTTTTAACTTTAGTAATTTAATAGTTTTATAAATTTATTAAGTTTAAAATTGTTAAGGTGGTAGTTATATGGAATTAATAGAATTATTAGAAGTTGGAACTCTTCTAAGTTACTACAAAAATCTTTTAAGTGAAAAACAGCTAGTATATTTGGTAGAACATATTGAGCAAGACATGTCTCTTTCAGAAATCGCTAGAAATCATAATGTTTCAAGACAAGCTGTTTTTGATAATATAAAAAGAGGGATAAAAATTTTAAACGAATATGAAGGAAAGATAGGATTTTACAAAAAAGAGTGTGAAATAGAATCTATGCTACAAAAATTAAAAGAAAAAAGTTTGGAAGAAAATAATTTTGAAAAATATAAAAAAGATTCAGTTGAAGAAATCCAAAAAGTCATTGATAAACTTTTTTAAAATTTTTCTTGACATAGAGTTAAGTCTAAGTGTTAAACTTATATTTGTTGGAAGAAAAATTAATAAAAACAAAATATTTAATAGGAATAAAAAAGTTAGGAAAATAAGAAAATAAAAATTTAAAACAAAAATTTTTGTTTGGAGTATGATAAAGTATGCTTGAAAATTTGGAAATTCATTTTAAAGATATATTCAAAAAAATTCGTGGACATGGTAAATTATCAGAATCAAATGTTCAAGACGCTTTGAAAGAAATTAAAATGTCTCTTTTAGAATCTGATGTGAATTATAAAGTTGTAAAAGATTTCACAGGAAAAATTCTAGAGAAATCTTTGGGTGAAAAAGTTCTTTCTGGAATAAATCCAAGTCAACAGTTTATAAAAATTGTTAATGATGAACTTGTGGAACTTTTGGGCGGGACTGGGTCAAGACTTACAAAGTCGATTAGAAATCCTACTGTGATAATGTTGGCAGGATTGCAAGGTGCAGGTAAAACAACTTTCGCTGCCAAACTTGCAAATTATTTGAAAAAGCAAAATGAAAAAGTTGCTCTTGTTGCTGCTGATGTTTATCGACCTGCTGCAATAAAACAGCTTCAAATTCTTGGAGAAAAAATTGGAGTTCCTGTTTATTCAGAAGAAGAAAATAAAAATCCAGTTTCTATTTGTGAAAATGGGACTAAAATTTTTCAGGATTCAAATTATATAATATTGGATACTGCTGGTAGACTTCATATTGATGAACCACTCATGAATGAGCTAAAAGAAATAAAAAAAATTGTTCGTCCACAAGAAATTTTGCTTGTAGTAGATTCTATGATAGGGCAAGACGCAGTAAATTTAGCACAAAATTTTAATTCAAATTTGAATATTGATGGAATAATTTTGACAAAACTTGACGGTGATACAAGAGGTGGTTCTGCTTTATCAGTTAAGGCAATTGTTGGTAAGCCTATAAAATTTTTTAGTACAGGAGAAAAAATCGAAGACATAGAAATTTTCCATCCTGAAAGATTAGCTTCAAGAATTCTTGGAATGGGTGATGTAGTTTCTCTTGTTGAAAAAGCACAAGAAGCAATAAACGAAGATGAAGCAAAAACTCTAGAGCAAAAAATTAGGACACAAAAATTTGATTTAGATGATTTTAGAAAGCAACTTTTAATGATAAAAAAAATGGGGTCTCTAAAAAATATTATGAAGATGATTCCAGGCGTACCAGATGTTGGAGATACTTCTTTGGCAGAGAAACAGATGAAAAAAGTTGAGGCAATAATTTTATCAATGACCAAAGAAGAAAAAAAGAACCCTAGCATATTGAAGTCAAGTAGAAAAATTCGTATAGCTAAGGGCAGTGGAACAGAAGTTGCCGATGTGAACAGATTGTTAAAACAGTTTGACCAGATGCGTGATATGATGAAAAGATTTGTATGACACAATTATGACACAATTTGGTGGTATGCTATTTATTACGGAGGTTGGTTAATTTATGAAAAGAATATTTTATATCTTTTTTCTTGTTTTATTTTTAAGTTTTACACTTTATGGCAAAACTATAAAGTTATCTTTTGATGAAGCACTTAGTCGTGCATATAATTATGATTATGATTATAAAAATGCTCAGCTCGACATAGAAAATTCAAAACAAGCTGTTTCATCAAGTTTCAAGGCAATGTTGCCATCACTTGATTATACCGGTAATATAAATTCAGCAGAAAGTACAACTGGAAGTGGCAGAAATGATACAACATATACGCACGTTTTTTCTGTGAAGCAGCCACTTTTTCAAGGCGGAGCTCTTCTGGCTAGTTGGAATATAGCAAAGACTACAAATTTGCAAAGTGACTTTCGACTTGCTGATTCAAAAATAAAAACATATATGTCAACACTTGATAAATATACGGCACTCTTGACCGCAATAAATCAAAGAAATGTTTATGAGGCTTCATTAAAAGCGATCACAGAACAATATAATCAAACGAATAGAAAATATCAGTTAAACTTAATTGCTAAGACAGATGTTTTACCGATTCAAACGAGGGTTATAAATATTCAGACGCTTTTAATGAAATCTGAAAACTTAATAATAACTTCAAAGGCAGATTTAAAAAATTATTTGGGAATAGGTAGTTCAGATGATGTTGAACTTGATGATATAAATGCAAATAATTATGATTTGAATAAAATTCAACTTGAAAAAGATGTTAAGTATGCAAGAATAAATAATCGAAATGTTCGAATAGCGGAGTTAGAACTAAAAAAATCTGAGAGTCAAAAAGTAATAGCACGTTCAGAAATGATGCCTTCCATTGCTGCAACTGCTTCACAAAGAGGAGTAGGACCTGACTTTAGTAAGTCAACTGAAAATTTTAATACAACAGTAGGTATTTCTGCCAGTATGAAATTATTTCAGTTTGGAAAAAATTATAACGACTATAAAATAAGTTCAAACAATGTTGCAAAAGCAGAAAACTCATCTGAGAAAGCTAGAAATGATATTGAACTTATGGTAAGAAATGGGTATGTAGATCTTTTGACTTATAAGGGAATGGTTGACCAACAAAAAGCAGCTGTTGCTGCAGCTCAAGAAAGTTATAATGCGGTCAGCAAAAGATTTTCGATCGGACTAACTGATGTTGTAGATTTGTTAACAGTGCAAGAAACTCTTGTTACTGCTCAACTAAATTTAATTATCGCAAATTATAATTACTATAGAGCATTCGCATATTACGAAAGCTTACTAAGATAAGGAAGTGAATTTTATATATGAAAAAAATATTTTTAGTAATATTTATAATTATTTCTATGTTAGTTGTGTCATGTGGGAAAAAAGATGCCACAGGAAAAAATGCTAAGAATGCAACAAAAACTGATACAGGAAAAGTTGTTAAGACTCAAGTTTTTGAGCCAAAAGAAATAATCAAAACAAATGTTTCAAGTGGAGTCCTTATGCCACTAAACGAAAATACAGTTGTGTCAATTACGGGCGGAACTGTAAAAAAACTTTATGCAAAAAATGGAGATTTCAAAAAGAAAGGAAGTTTGATTGTTGAGATAGAAGACCAAGCGACAACGTCTTCTTACTTGTCTGCAAAAGAATCTTATTTGTCAGCTTCTACAAATTTTAATAAAATGAAAAAATTGCGTACAGATAAAATAATTTCTGAAGATGAATATTTGGCAAAAAAAGTTTCGTTTACACAAGCACAGTCAAATTATTTCACAGCAAAAGATCGTTATGATAATTTAAAAATGACGGCTAAGATGGATGGACTTGTTACAGATTTAAGCGTAAAACAATTTGAAAAAATTTCTGCTCTAGCAAAAGTTTTTACTGTTGTGGATGATAAAAAAATGTACATAGCTTCTTCAGTTTCTGTGGAAGAAATAAACGGAGTAAAACTTGGGAATAAGGCTGAAATTATTATAGAAGGTATTCCTGATGTTTTTTACGGAGAAGTTTATGAAGTAAATCCAGTTGCACAAAGTGACACAAAAAAATATGAAGTAAAAGTTGCGATAGATAATAAAAATTCTCTTATAAAAAAAGGAATGTACGCAACTGCGACTATTGAGACTGGAGCAAAAAAAGGATTCATAGTTCCAAAATCTGCAATAGTTGTAAGAGATCTTTTCTCTTATATTTTCTTGAACGAAAATGGAGTCGCTAAAGAAATAAAAGTGGAAAGAGGATATGCAAAAGATAATGAAGTTGAAGTTATCAGCCCAGAACTTGTATCTTCTGTTGAAGTTATAATCGATGGTCAATATCTTCTTGAAAATAAAGATAAAATTAATATAGTGAATGCTAATATTTCTGATAATAATAAAAATCCAGATAATACTGAAGCAGTAAATTCTGACTCAAATAAAACAACTAACTAATTTACAGGAGGAATAAAGAGACATGAATATATCAAAGTTTTCTATTAAACGTCCTGTTACATCTATGATGATAATTTTTTCGATGACTGTTATAGGAGCTATTGTTCTTTTAAATTTGAAGACGCAACTTATGCCAAATTATAATATTCCATATGCGTCAATATCTGCCAAATGGACTGGTGCTTCACCAGATGATATGGAAAAATTGGTTACAAAAAAAATCGAAGAGGCTCTTGTTTCTGTTGAAGGGATAAAAAGTATTTCCACAGATTCGTCACAAGGTTCTTCAAGTGTATTTGTTGAATTTAATTTTGGAGTAGACATAGATGCAAAAACAAATGACCTTGTTACTGCCATGAATACAATAAAAAGTTCACTCCCTTCAGATTTGACAGTTGAACCAACAGTTCGGAAAAGTATTATGGGACTGGACAATGTTATAACTTTTAGTTTAATCGGTAGCGATCTTCTAAATAATAAAATATTTGCCGATAATATAATTGTTCCAAGATTAGAAAAACTTGAAGGTGTTGGAAGTGTTGAGGTCAGTGGTGGAGCAAAAAGAAGAATCAGCGTTTACATTGATCCTAACAAACTTGAATCTTATAATTTAAGTATTTTAGATTTGTATTCTGTTCTTAAGCGAGCAAATATAAATTTTCCAGCTGGGACGATAAAAGAAGGAGACAAACAATATCTCGTAAGATTTTTCGGTGAGTTAAAAACTTTTGAAGACGTTCAAGATATTGTTATAGCAAACAGAAATGGTCAGACCCTTTTATTACGTGATGTTGCAAATATAAAACTCGATACAGTAGACCAAGAAAGTTATGGAAGAGCAGATGGAGTTGAGAACGTAATTATCCAGGTGCAAAAAACTGACACTGGAAATACAGTTAATATTTCAAAGGAAGTTCAATCCCAACTAAAATCTATTGAACCACTTCTTCCTGCTGGAGCAAAATTTATTATAAATAATGATACAGCAATAGATATAAACAATTCTATCAATGCAGTAAAAAATAATGCTTTTGTAGGTCTTCTGCTTGCGTCTTTGACTTTGTTTTTTTTCTTGAAAGATTGGAGAGCTACTCTTGTAGTTTCAATAGCGATACCAGTTTCAATCATGGCTGCTTTTGGATTTTTTGGAGCAAAGGGAATGACTCTTAATGTTGTGTCTCTAATGGGACTTTCACTTGGAGTTGGAATGTTGGTTGACAACTCAATAGTTGTTTTGGATAATATTTTTAGACACTTAACAGAACTCAAAGAAGACAATATAACAGCGGCTGAGCTTGGAGCAAGTGAAGTTGTTGTCCCTGTTATAACTTCAACTGCTACAACGATTTCAGTTTTTATGCCAGTTGTTATTCAAAATGGATTTTTAAAAGAAGCGTTCAAAGATATGTCGTACTCAATAACTTTTTCGCTTTTAGCGTCTTTAATAATTGCGTTAACTTTCGTTCCAATGATTTCAAGTAAAGTTTTGAAAAGTCATAAAATGAAAATTCATGAAGACGGAAAATTTTTGCTTTTCATGAGAGAAAAATATTCAATACTTTTGGGGAAAGCGTTAAGACACAGATTAATAACAATATTAGCTGTTATAGTTTCATTCCTAGTAATTGTTGTTGGTGGGTCACGTTTCACTGGTGGGCAACTTCAGCCAAAAAGTGATGACGGAAAATATACTGTCGTGGCAGAACTGCCGTCTGGAATGGATGTTGCAAAAGCTTTGAGAATATCAGAAAAATTTGAAAAAGCAGTGAGCGAAAATCCTTATACAAAAAAATATGTAACAAGAATTCGTAGTGATTCAATCACTGTAAATGTTGATATTGGATATAAAAGCGAAAGAAAACCTAAAGTTGCAATTAAAACTGTTGTTGATAGTGTAAGAAAATCTATTGGTGAAACTCCAGATGTAAAATTAAATATTCGTGAAGGAAATCAACGTGGTGGTCATGGCTCAAGCAGAGATTTTGAAATTGTTTTTAAGTCTGATAATGCTCAACAACTTGAATATATAACAAGACTTGTCAGCGATAAAATGGCTCAAGCTGGTGGGTTCGTAGATATTACAAATTCACTTATTAGTGGAGTGCCAGAAGCGAGACTTGTTATCGACAGAAAAAAACTTGAGTATCTTGGAGTAAGTACAAGTGATTTGGGAATGGGCGTAAGTTATCAAATACTTGGTGGGTCACCTATCACAATAAAAACTGACAAAGAAGAACTTGATGTTACACTTTTGCTTGATAGTAAATATAGAACTTCAATCGATTTATTAATGGATTCAAGAATAAAAACTTCGTCGGGAACAGTTTTAAAATTGAAAGACGTTGCCACTCTTGAAATTGCTGAGGGAGCAAAAAGTATTACCAAGAAAGATAAAATAAGAACTGCAGATATTACCGCGAACTTCAGCGGAGGTTTAGATTTGACAGCTGGACAAGAAAAAGCAAAACAAATTATTGCGGACATTGGTGGACTGCCTCGAACTGTAACTTATGAATTTGGTGGAGACAGTGAAATGTTGGCGGAAGTTTTGAAACAGGCTTTGACAGCTTTTGCCGTTGCATTATTTTTAATATATTTTATTCTTGCTGCACAATTTGAATCTTATGCGTTGCCGTTTATTGTAATGGGGACTGTCCCTTTTGCTGTAATTGGAGTTTTCGGCGGACTTTTGATAACTGGTCAAAAAACTGATATGATGGTTTATGTTGGAATAATAATGTTGGCTGGGATAGTTGTTAATAATGCAATTATTTTGATAGACTTTATACAAGAGCTTATTGCGAAAGGTGTAGAACTTAATGAAGCACTTTTGACGGCTGGAAAAATTCGGCTACGTCCGATATTGATGACTACGCTCACAACTATTTTTGGAATGTTGCCACTTGCTTTTGGAATTGGGCAAGGGAGTGAAATGTATAAAGGAATGGCGATAACTGTAATTTTTGGGTTGGCGTTTTCAACTTTGCTAACGCTTGTAGTAATTCCAGTTCTGTTTACTTTCTATCATCACACAATTGAAAAAATAAAAGCTAGACAGGCGAGACGTGACGCAGAATCTTTATAAGAATTTTTAGAAAATAAAATACAAGTTACAAAAAAATACCCTCGTGAATTTTTCACGGGGGTGTTTTTATTTTACTTAGAATTTTTATTTTATGACCAAACCAATTTCTTCGTGAAAATATTGTAAGGTAGAAAATTTGCACAAAAGTTTTTCTTTCAAATTTCCTTTTCCAATTTCTATATTTTCGCACGAACGGACATAAGTTTTTATGTACGACAAAATTTTTTTCTCAATAATGTTTTTGTTGCTAACAATAAAATTTCTCTCGTCAATATTAATATAAGCAACAGTTCCAAGCGAGATATATTTTTTATCCAAGATTAACATTTTAGAAAAATCTAGTCCTTTGGTTTTTTCTTTGTTGGTAAAAAATCCGTACTTGTGTTTTATATTGCTTCTCAACGGAACGGCAAAAAATTTATTTTGAGATGCTTCGATTATTGCGATACTTATTTGATAAGGTCTATCTTTTTTATTTTCTATTTCTGGAAATTTTTCGGCTGAGAAATCAGCAAAAAAATCATAAGTCAATAATCTAAAGTCCATATAAATAATTCTCCTCTAAAAAAGAAAGCCCCCAAAAGGGAGCTTCCTTGTAAGATTTTCTTCTTAGTGAGTATTTCTTTTGATTATCCTGATTCGCAACTCTACGAACAGTATCTTCTTGCCTGAGTATTTCTTTTGATTATCCTGATTCGCACACTCTACGAACAGTTTCTTCTTACAAATTAATTGTACTCTTTTTTTATATTAAAGTCAAGGCGAAAAAGTTTTGATGAAATTTATTTCTTAGTGTTAGGAAATTCTAGATATTTTTTTCCATTCAATAAATTACCATTCTTTTTTTTATTTACTCCGCCCCATTGTTTAAAGAAAAATGCAGATTTATATTTTTTACATTCTGCCTGAATATTTTCAACCCACTCTTGTTTAACCTCTCTAGCTTTTGGTCCTGATTCTCCACCAACTATAACCCAATTAATATTTGAGAGATCTAATTCTTCCAAGTCTTCAAGCAAAGGTTCACATGACAAAAATTTAGTTTTACAAATTATTTTGTCCAACTGTTTTATCCTAGATTTACATTCTTTATTTTCAACTGTAACTCCTAGCCAAACGTTATCTGGTATTTTAATTTTTTTTAAAACTTTAACCATCCTGTCAGTTTTTTTTGTTAAGACTTGAAAAATATGCCAATCTGCTTTTGTCATAGTATCAAAAATTCTTTTTATAAATTCTTCTGGGACATCATCATGAAAAATGTCTGACATAGAATTAACAAAAACAACTTTATTTTTTTTCCACTGCAAAGGTCTTTCCAATAAATCTTCATGAATGGTTACATCAAAACCATTGAAGTATCTTTTATTTCTCATGGCTTTTAATCTCTTAGCCATTTTTTCTGCATAACAATTTTGGCATCCAGCAGAACTTTTTGTACAGCCCGTCACAGGATTCCAAGTAACTTCTGTCCACTCTATTTTAGTTTTATTTGACATTTTAACTTAACCATTCCTTTTTTATTTTAAAATAATTTTTTGTAGTTATTCTATCCCTTTTAACTGGAGTCAAAACATCAATAAATTTTTTGTCATCTAACTCTTTAATCGCATTTTGAATATCTTTTACAAGATGTCTTGTAACTACAAACTGGTTTTTCATAGATAAAGAGTCAATTGCTTCAAGCAAAGATTCGCAATTCCATTTTTCGACAAACTTATTAGGATTATCTTTGAAAAATTTGATGAGATCATCAATTGAAGTAGTATCAGAATTCCATAAAGTCAAATTTAAATTTGAAGATTTTTTTTTGGAATCAAATCCACCTAGATTATCTAAATTTCCACAATTTTTGGCAATACCTTTCATCACTGTAATTGCTTTATGATTTTTAGTTAGTAATAAAATATTGTGAGAAATAATGTTCTTATCAGAACTATAAAATGGAAAATCAAAAACAAAAAATTTTCCATTATAATTTATCATTTCTTCCCTTAAATTTTGCGAAAACAAAGAAATTATTGTTTTAGTTTTATCCTTAGTACAAGTGTTTGTAATCTCTCTCAGATGTATGAGTCTTTCCCCAAATAACAATTTAAGATGCTGTTCTACATTTTCTTTATATGCGTCCATGCGTAATCTTTTAGTATTGAAAAATAAAATTACATCTGAACCGCTATTTTTTACTAATTTTTCTATTAAAGATACACTTACATCTTTGTAACCAAAAGGGTCAACAAAAGAAAAAACAGGTGTCTTTGAGTTTAGATATTTATCAATATTTACTTCAGAAGCACTTAGATTATAAAAATCAGGTTTGAGTTTCAACTTAGAAAAAACATCGTGTTCTTCTATATGTTTTTTTATTTTGTCGTAATTTTCTTTCGAAGAATCATTGAATACTAATTGTAATTTTTCATGAGCAGTAGGATTGTTTAAAATTTTATTCAATAAAAGTATAGGAGTCGAATTGTGACCATCATCATATTTTCCAGGACCGCAAAAAAGATCTATGTAATATATAGTACCTTTATGCCAAGTAGAAATAATGCTAAAATATGTTGAAAAAAACTTTGTGACAATATCAGATTTCACATGTGAATTTTCTGACTGACTATCAAAAAAATCGTCTGTTGTACCCATAAATAATCTCCCTAAAATATTTTATTATAATATAATTATATCATAAGTTTACAAAAAATTGTTCATAAAAAAAGCCCCAGAAAATTTCTGAGGCAAAAAGTTTTGAATAGAAATTAAAAATAGAGGGATAATAATTCTGTTTTGGAAATATTTTTTTTTGCATCGCCAGAAACATCCAGCACAATTTTTCCGTTGTTCAACATAATAAGTCTGTCGCCATATTCAATTGCGTCTTGAAGCTCGTGAGTAATCATGAGAGTTGCGATTTTATTTTTTTTCACGATGTCGCTAGTTTTTTTCATAATAATTTTTGAAATTTTCGGATCAAGTGCAGCCGTGTGTTCGTCCAAAAGCAAAAGTCTTGGGTTGGATAAAATCGACATGATGAGGGAAAGGCATTGCCTTTGACCGCCAGAAAGATTCCCCACTTTTGTATTCAAGTGGTGCTCGAGTCCCAAATTTAATTGTGCCAAAAGTTCAATATAATATTGCTTTCTTTTTTTGTTAAGCCCACGAGTCAGATTAAAAGATTTTCCTTTGTTGTCCGCCATGGAAAGATTTTCATAAATCGTCATTGAAGGCGACGTTCCCATTCCTGGATTTTGATAAACTTTTGAAATAATTCTGTTACGCACGTGCTTGTCAAGCCGTGTAATATTTTCATCAGCCAAAAAAATTTCTCCGCCAGAAACTTGGACGTTGCCGATGATGGAATTAAAAAGCGTGGTCTTACCTGCACCATTTCCGCCAATTATACTGATGAACTCACCGTCTCCAACTTCCAAATTCAAATTATCAAAAATTATTTTTTTCTCGCCGAGGTCATTCACAAAATGTTTTTTCAAATTTTTAATTACCAGCATTTATTATCGCCCAACCTTTATTTTTGAAACTTTTTCCTTGAAAAATATTATCAGAATTATTATAAGAGCTGTCAAAATTTTTAAGTCGCTTGCTTGAAGTCCAGCATTAAGAGATAAAACTATAACCACTCGATACAAAAACGAACCTATAATTATCATGATGAGTGGCGAAACATATTTTATTTTTCCGAACACAAGCTCGCCCAAAATTATTGAAGCAAGCCCGATGATAACAATTCCGATTCCCATTCCAACATCTGAAAATCCTTGATATTGTGCGTAGATAGCTCCAGAAATTGCCGTCAAAAAATTTCCAAGAGCAAGCCCGCCAATTTTAAGATTTTTTTCGTTCACTCCAAGAGATGTAACAAGAGTTTCGTTGTCCCCCAGAGCACGAAGAGCAAAACCAAATTTTGTTTTGAAAAGTAAAATCAGCAAAGTTGCAAGCACGCCGACAATTCCAATAAGAATTATAGAATTGGAATAAACGGAATATTGCTCGCCAAAAAGATGTGGCACATTGAAAAGTGGAATATTTGCCTTGCCCATAATTCTGAGATTAATACTATACAGCCCTGTCATCACCAAAATTCCAGATAATAAATTTGTGATACGAAGTCTCGTATGCAAAATTCCTGTGAAACATCCAGCCAAAGCTCCAGCCAAACCTGCAATAATAACTGCGATGTAAGGAGAAAATCCTTTCATCAAAAGTGCAGCGACCACAGCACCACCGAGGGGAAAAGTTCCGTCAGTGGAAAGGTCAGGGAAATCCAAAACCCGATACGTGATGTAAACGCCAAGAACCATAATGCCCAAAATTAAACCTTGCTCAATCGTACTTAATAACAATGCAACCACTCCATAACTTTTTTGATTTTATTTTTCGAATATTTATAAATTTATATTTTTCTTGGAAATCTTAGAGAAGGTGTTTGAGGGCGATCGATAAGCCTTCAAAGATCTTTTGAAATATTTTTTGTCGTAAATTTTTTTCGAGAGTTTTTATGGGTGGCTTCGCCTCAGAAGCAACAGATAAAAATAGTCGCAAATAAATTTGCTTCTTTTTTATTCTAGTTCGCTCGCCCCCCTGACCCCCTTCTCTGAAATTTTTAAAAGAAGTCTGTTGCACAATTTATTTTATAACTTTTGTCACATCTATTTTAAATTTCGCCGCCGTACCTTCATTCACAATTATAGGAAACTCTTTTGGAATTGTAAATTTAATTTTCGTTGCGTCTTCGCCGTTAAAAATTCTAATTGCAAGAAGTCCCAAATCATATCCAAGTTTAGAATAATCTACACTAATTCCAAGAAGCACGCCCATCGTCATTATTTGATTACTATCATATCCCATTGAAAACGACGGTTTATTTTGTGCCGCAGCTTTTTCAATTATTGAAGGTGCAGCCGACACAACCAAATTATCTGGCAAAAGAATTATCGCGTCAACTTTTTTTACTATTACATCTGCCGCCGAAGGAATTTCGCTAAGAGTTGTAACTCCGCTCTTCAAAATTTCTATTCCGTTTTTCTTCGCCACTGGTTCTATTTTTGCAATATTAACTTCAGAATTTTTTTCGCTGGTGTTATATATTATACCAATTTTTTTTGTTTTTGGGAAAAGTTTTTTAATATTTTCAATTAATTTTTCTGGAGGAATCGCATCACTAATTCCTGTTGCATATGGATTGCTCGTAATTCCTGCCGCCACTGGATCGCTCACCGCACCAAAAAGAATTGGAATTCCTTTCGTAGCATTTGCCACAGCTTGAGCCGACGGCGTAGAAGAAACCAGAATCAAATCTTTTTTATTTTTTCCAAACTGGCTCGCAATAAGTTGCTGAGTCGTCATGTCGCCTTGCGCATTTTTGTAATCCATTTTGTAGCTGATTTTATTATCTTTCAAAGCTTTTTCAAATCCAAGTCTTATGGAATCCAAAACGCTGTGCTCAACAATTTGCGTCGCCCCTATCTGATAAGTTTTCGAAAAAGTTACCGCCCCAACAATTAACATCATACCTAATAAAATTTTTTTCATATCTACCATTCCTCCAAATTTTGTGATTGAAGTTATTGTACACTTTTTTTTTGGAGTTGTGTAGGTAACTATTTATTTTTTTTCGTGTTCGGTTTTTAAAAAATAAAATCCAAATATATTAGACTTTAAAAATAATTTTGAAATAATTTTGTGTTCGCACTATTCTTCAAGATTTATAAAGTTCAAGAAGATTTTTTGCATTTTTTCTCATTGCTTCACGAAGTTCTTTAGGCTCTAAAATTTCAGCCTCATTATAAAATGACCCAAAATAAAGTTTCGCATTTTCTGGCGAAGAATGAAAATAAAAATTGTGCCCATCTTTTTTGACAAAATGTGGGCGGTAATTCGTCAGACTTTTCAAAAGCATTTCACCTTCAGGAGTCAGTCGCACTTTGATATTTATTTTGTCGTCGAGAAACGGATCGAAATTTTCTCGAATATTTTCCACAAATTTTTTGTCATATTTTTCGATGTCCTCGTCCAAAATCGAAAGGACTTCCATTTCTTTGAGTTTTATATTTTGATATCTTTTATCATTTTCGTTATAAGCGAACAGAAAATTTTCGTCCCCTTGCTCTTCCCGTTTCAAAAAATATGGCGACACAGTATAAACTTGATTCAAATATGAAATTTTTAATTTCCTATTTTTTTTTATGCCGTCCAAAATTTTTGAGACTCGCTCGTTAAAAATAAAAAGCTCACGCTGATATTTAAATTTCGAAGTATAAATTTCAAAAAGTTCACGAAAAAATTCTGCTTCAGTGTCAACTTTATTTTCACGCAAAATATCAAAGTAAATATTTTGGTTGGCAACGTTTAAATCGAACTGAATAATTTTGCTGAGATTTTTATTTTCACGCTCAAGTTCTTTTTCAAATTCAATTTTTTTGTTGTACTTAAGTTTGTCCAGAAGATAATTGCAAAGTTTGTTGTTGTTGATTCCAAATTCTTCGGAATCTTTTTGGAAGAGCGACCAAGTATCTTCCGAAACTGTCACGCGTATTTTTTTCACGGTTGCCTCCCGAATCTAAAAAATTTATCCTATTGTACTATAAATTATAAAATATAACAATTAGAAATATATTAACTTAGAAAATTTTTTGCCGAAAAAATAAAAACTCCAGTTACGGAGTTTTTTAGATTTGAAGTTTTATATTTAAATTTTATAATTATATTTAATCTCGAAAAGTATTTGAAATATTTTTTTCTACTATTTTAAGTTTTTTAGTTCAAAAAGACAAAAATTCATAATTTAACACGTCTCAAACCCTCATTTTATATGCTCTAAAAAAACGACTCTCATATCACGCCGTTAAGGCATGTAAAAACTTCTTTTTGAACTTTGCACGCAACAAAAAAATAAAAAAGGCTTAAATTGGATTTTTTAGTTCAATGTTTATAAGGGTTTTTTGAAACAGCTAAAAATCTTAACAAAGTTTAGAGTTCGTATTTTTGTGACAGCCCATAAAACAAGGGTTTTCGTTGCACGTAAAAACGTGTTAGGTTTTTTGAGTTGGAGAGATTTTTTTGACATTTTTTACTTTGAAAATAATTTTTGAGAATTATATAAAATTTTATGGTATAATGATTTTATATTAAAATTTATATGACAATATTTTGAGGAGTTTATTATGAAGAAAATAATGTATTTTTTAATTTCTGGTTTGATTTTAATTTTCACTGTTTGTATTATTCTAGATAATTTTATTGAAGGATTTGATTTTTTCGGAGTACTATCTGGATTGTCAACTTTTGTTCTTGTCCTGATAAATGTTTGCTATGTTATCATGTCAAGTAACCAGACCGAAGAAATAAAGAAAAGTAGAGAAATACAAGAATGTCCAATTCCACATGTTATAGAATGTACATTTAATTTTAATAAACCAGAAATAAAAAGAAGTCCTACTTGTAGCTCGTTCAGAAATTCTGCAATAGATTATTTTTATTTTTTTTCTTTCAATATATTTGTGAAATTAAAAAATTTCTCATCATCTCCAGCTTTATGCCTTGACATTATAGCTGAAATAGAGTTCAAATCAATTAAGTTAGAGTCTGTTTGGAAAAAGATTGATATTTTTCCAAATACCAATGAAGAAAAAATTGATTTCAGACTTTTTGATGATGATAATCTTTCTTTTTTAGATGCTATCACAGATGATAGAAATTTCGGAAATTTTCCTAAAAGAACATTTCCAAAACTTAGTATAAAGTTAATTTACAGAAGTATTTCAGGGGCTTTTTTTTATATTGACAATGCTTATTATATAATACCTACAGGAGAAGAAATAAGCTCTATTTTAAAACAGTGGAGTATTGAGACTGCTTCACATTCTTCAGAATTAAAAGAAAGTTGTTCTGGATTTAATGTTTTATATAAAAAAAATATAGAAAAATGGGAAAAGGAATTGGATATTCTAAAAAATAAATTTGATTTATATATTTCAGGCGAAAAAAAAATAGATTTGAGACTTTCACCTATTAGAGAAAAATTTATAGTAAAACAACTTACGGAAAAAGAATATTTTAAATTTTTGGAAAATGCTCATTATGGAAAAGTACTAGGGGTAAGTTCTGTAAAAAAAATGAATGATGATTTAAATAATAATAATAATAATAATAATAATAATAAAGATATAGAGAAACTTAATTAAAGAAAAAAGAAAATAATGATATTTCAAAAATTCTAAAAAATATTCCCAGCGAAGATTTAAAATTAGCTAGAAAAAAAGTTATTGAATTATAATTTTGAAATTTATAAAAATATTTTCTGAAAACTTCTGACGAAAAAAATGTTGGAAGTTTTTTTATTTTGTTTGGTCAAAAATTTTTCGTAAAAACAAAAATTAAAATCCACGTTTGACATTCCACCGCAAATAAAATATAATAAATTAAAGACTCGTATATACCCATAATATGGTTGGGAGTTTCTACGGCTAACCTCAAATCAGCCGCTATGAGTGATTGAAATTGTTTAAACTTTTGTAAGTTGAGAGTAGTCCGCAAGATTATTCTGTTTTTTAATACTTCAAAATTTTTTGAAACTATTTTCTTTCGCTCAACACGAAACTTCTGGAGCGAGAAAGTAGTTTTTTTATTTATTATCGAAAATTTTTAGGAGGAGACATGCAGCTATTAAAGGATTTAATTTTGAAAGATGGAAAGGTTATCGACAATTCTATTTTGAAAGTCGACGGATTTTTGAACCACCAAATCGATGTGAAATGTATGCAGGCGATTGGAAAAGAATTTAGAAAAAGATTTGATGGGCGCGGCATAAATAAAATCTTAACAATAGAAGCATCTGGAATTGCCATGGCAGTTTTCACCGCTCTTGAATTTGATGTTCCACTTGTGTTCGCAAAAAAATATAAACCTCTAACAATGGACGGTTCATTTTGCACAAAAGTTCATTCGTTCACAAAAAAAATGGATTTTGATGTTTGCGTGTCAAAAAATTATTTGGGAAAAGATGACGTGATATTAATTGTTGATGATTTTTTGGCGATGGGTGGAGCTGTCTGCGGACTCGTTGACATCGTAAATCAATCTGGCGGGAAAATTGCTGGTGTTGGAATTGCAATCGAAAAATCTTTTCAAGCTGGACGAAAAAAACTTGAGGAGAAAAATTTGCGTGTGGAATCTTTGGCAATCATAAAAGGATTTGAAAATGGAAAAGTAATTTTTTAATAAATTTTATTAATATTTGAATAAAATAAAAAAACTAAAAAAATCAAAAAAATTATGTTTTAAAAAATTTACGCCATAAATATAAAATTATAAATATAAAATTAAAAAAAATTCAAGGAGAAATAATTTCATGAGAAAAAACGGTATCGTTGTATTGGATTTTGGGTCGCAATATAATCAGTTAATAGCAAGACGGATTCGTGAGATGGGAGTTTACGCCGAAGTTGTTCCGTATTTTGAACCGCTGGAAAAAATTATTGAGCGTGAGCCAAAAGGAATTATTTTATCTGGCGGACCTGCATCAACATATTTGGAAAATTCCCCGACCATTGACAAAAAAATTTATGAACTTGGAATTCCTATTTTGGGAATTTGTTATGGAATGCAACTCACTTGTCAGTTGCTAGGCGGAAAAGTCGAGCGAGCCGACAAACAAGAATTTGGGAAGGCGGAACTTTTAATCGACGATAAAAATTCTAAATTCTTCAAAAATATTCCAGACAAAAATATTGTGTGGATGAGTCACGGCGACCACGTCACAGAAATTCCGTTTGGCTTCAAAAAAATTGCTCATACGGATTCGTGTATTGCTGCAGCAGAAAATATAGACAAAAAAATTATTTGCATTCAGTTTCACGGCGAAGTTACACATTCTGTTTATGGAAAACAAATGTTCGAAAATTTTGTTTTTGAAATTGCAAATTGCGAAAAAAATTGGTCAATGGGAAATTATATTGAAAATACAGTTCGCGGCATAAAAGAAAAGGTTGGCGACAAAAAAGTTTTACTGGGACTTTCTGGCGGAGTGGATTCTTCAGTTGCGGCTATGCTTATTCATAAAGCTATCGGCGACAATTTAATTTGTATTTTTGTTGACACCGGACTTTTGCGAAAAAATGAAGGACAAAAAGTTATGGAAGTTTATGGAGAACATTTTCATATGAATATAAAATGTGTAAATGCTGAAAAAATATTTTTGAGCAAATTAAAAGGTGTTTCTGATCCAGAATCAAAAAGAAAAATTATAGGTAAAGAATTTGTAGAAGTTTTTAACCTTGAAGCAAAAAAATTATCTGATGTAAAATTTTTGGCACAAGGAACAATTTATCCAGATGTAATAGAATCTCAATCTGTGAAAGGACCTTCAGCCACAATAAAATCTCATCACAATGTTGGAGGACTTCCAGAAGAAATGCAGCTAGAACTTTTGGAGCCGCTTAGAGAACTTTTCAAAGATGAAGTGCGTGCAGTTGGTCGACAACTTGGAATCCCAAG
Organism: Fusobacteriaceae bacterium; assembly: GCA_051647385.1. Lineage (GTDB taxonomy): Bacteria > Fusobacteriota > Fusobacteriia > Fusobacteriales > Fusobacteriaceae > JAGNZR01. The sequence goes on along the minus strand of JBOFDW010000148.1, from coordinate 4,032 downwards.
TCACATGATAGATCGACATCCGTTTCCTGGTCCAGGACTTGGAATCAGAATTCTCGGCGAAGTTGACAAAGAAAAAGCAGATATTTTACGTGAGGCTGACGATATTTTTATTAATGAATTGCGTTCTGCTGGTCTCTACGAAAAAGTCAGTCAGGCTTTTGTTGTACTTTTGCCTGTGAAATCTGTTGGAGTTATGGGGGATGAACGGACTTATGAATATACGGCAGTACTTCGAAGTGCAGACACAATAGATTTTATGACGGCGACTTGGTCAAAACTTCCGTACGAATTTTTGGAAAAAGTTTCCAACAGAATAATAAACGAGGTGAATGGAATTAATCGTTTGACTTACGATATCTCTTCAAAACCTCCAGCTACAATTGAGTGGGAATAAAAAAAACTAAATAAAAAAAATCTTATTAAAAACTTCTGACAAGTAAAATTTTGTTGGGAGTTTTTTACTTCAAATATCAAAAATAAAATCTTAAATTATTATAAATTTCACTTAATATTTTTTTGAATAGCTTAAAAATATTGTTCTAAATTTTTTTTGTATGAATAGTTTAGTTGTATTTTTTGAGAATAAAAAATAAAGATATAATCATAATTCTAGTTGTCACTTGATTTTTTTTTTAAAATGTGCTAAAATCTCCTTATTGTTTGTAATTTAAAAAAGTTCAAATAAAAAAAATTAGTTTAGTAAATTATTTTTGGCAAATAATTTAAATAATAAAAAAATCATAATAACTTGTTTCATAAGGATGGGAAAGAATGAATCGAAAACTAATCTCTGGGATTTTATTGTTTTTTATTTTTGTGGTTAGTATAAATTTTGCAGAGGGTGCAACAGTAAAAAGACCGGCTACAAAAAGACCAGCTACAAAAAAAGCAACAACCAAGAGAACTACAACTAAAAAGCCGACAAGCAAAAAACCAACAACTAAAAAAACTTTAACAAAAAAAACTACAACAGCACCAACAGTTGCTCCGATTGCTCCAGTAGTTGCACCTGTTGCAGTTGCTTCAGTAGTTGCTAAACCAGTTCAAGAAACAAATACAGGAAAAAAGCCAGTTTATATTTATTTTAAGGGTGGAGCAGATGTGATGTCTAGTTACTCAGCTATAAGTGGATATTCTGATGGAACGGTTAATGGACTTGGAATGTTTTTTGATGCACAGCTAGAATTTAAAAGATGGGAAAAATTTGAAATAGGAGTAGGTGCTTCTTTTCAAATTCATCCTGATATGACAATTATAGAAAATACCGAAACGAAGGTAAAATATCAATTGCCAAATTATAATTCAGTGCCAGTATATTTAGCAGGAAAATTTTATTTCTTGAATCCATCACTTCAAATACAACCTTATATATTTTTAAATGCTGGATATTCTTTCAATCTTCTTGGTTCTTCTGGTCAAAAATCAAATGCCAGCGGAGCAATGGAACCTTATAATTATGGTTCTTATTCTAATGGACCATATGTTGCAGGAGGTCTTGGAGCAGTCTACAAGAATTTTACATTTGATGTTATGTATGCAATGAATATGGCAAATTATTCTTTAAAAAGTGTAAATGAAGCTACTGGTGAACAAACCACAAAAAATTTGGGAGCATCAAATTATTCGAGAATTTCAATCGGTATAGGATATCGAATAGATTTAGCAAGATTTTGATCATAATAAATAGAAACTAAAATTTGAATAAAATAAAAAATCAGAAACTTTCGGCAAAGTAATAATTTGTTGAAAGTTTTTTATTTAATTTTCAAAAAGTTATTTTTAGCTTTGTATTCTTAGAAAAAATATATTTAGCTTAATATTTTCTGTGCTGTTTGATACTTTGAAAAATAAATCTTGGTTATATTTCAATATAATGCTTGCAATTTTTTAAAAGATGTGCTAGGATATCAATGGTATATTGTATTTTATAATTTTAAAACAAAAAACTTTCTTATAGATTAGGAATATTTATTGCAAAATTTTTTAGGAGGGCTACAATGAAAAACTTTTTAAAGGGAATGACAAAATTTTTCTCCAATTTATCACCAACAAATAAAATAAAAAGAGGTAAAGTAAAATTAATCTTTACTTCATTTTTTGTTTTATTTATTTTATCATCATGTAATACTGGAAATGTTTTGGTTACGGGTGGAGAGAATAAGCCAGTTGATCCAGACCCAACACCGGTTGAAGAAGCAATGAAATTTATAAATATATATGTAGGAGAAACTTTAAATGTTCCTGCAGGAAGTTTTGGATATGGAGTCCAAAATAATTATATGCTCAGAAATTACGGAACAATTAATAATGAAGTTGGAGCGAAAGATGCTACTGCTGTTATAGTTTATGTTGGAGGAACAGCTGTTAATTATTCTTTGATTAATGCTAATGATGGAATTGGAATGGATCTTTTGAGTTCTAGTGCGACAACAAAAGCTCAAGCTAACTCAGTTGGGTATAATATGGAAAAAGGAATAATAAATGTAATAACTGGAATTGGTGTAAGAGGTGCAGAAGGATCTTCTTTTTATAATAAAGGAACTATGAATGTTACAAATAATGCTGGTATTGCAATTTTGTCTCAAAACTCTTTTGTCGAAAATACTGGAAATATAAATGTTAATTTTGGGACAGGAATAAGAACGACAGGAAGTAAATCTATTTTTAATAATAACGGAAAAATAACTGCTTCCAAAGCAGGAAAAGGAATAGAAGCTTTTAATGGGTCAAATGTAAATATAGGTTCTGCTGGTTCTGTAATAGCAAAAGATACTTCTGATGCTGTTTATATTTCAGGTGGAGCAGTTGTAAAAAATTATGGTGTTATTAGTTCAGAAGAAGGCATGTCTGTAAGAGTGGTAGGAACATCTTCTAAATTTTATAATAGTGGGATAGTTCTATCCTCATCAGGTGTTGGAGTTGATATAACTTCTGGAGCGAGTGCAGTAAATGAAAAAGGTGGAAGTATAGTTTCTGAAGAAGGAATAGCAGTTAAAGTAGATGGAAGTTCTACTAGTTTTTATAATAGAGGAACTGTAACAGCTGTAAGAGGTCATGGGGTATATGTTGTTTCTGGAGCGAGTGCAGTAAATGAAAAAGATGGTACTGTAAAAGTTGAAGAAACAAGTGGAATAGGAATGTACGCAAAAGGTGCAGGTTCGACTGTAAGAAATTATGGAAAAATAGAAGTTGTATCAGGGGTAGGAATCAGTGCTGATGAAAATGGAAGTGCTGATAATTATGGAAGTATAGTTGTAGACAACAATGGAACAGGTGCTCTAGTAGGAGTAGGCGGAGTTTTTTCTAATTATGGAAATATATATTTAAACACATCAGGGTCAGCTATTAAAAGTACTTATGAAACTGGAAAAATAGATTTAGAAAACAGAGGAAATCTAATATTAAAAAATATAAGTACCAGTACAGCGTATGGAATGTTTTCTACAGCTGCAGAAGGAAGTTCTGTAAATTATGAGAAAATTCTTACTGCTGCAGAATCAACTTCCAATGTTACAGGAATGACTGCCAATAAAATTGATTCATATAATAGAGGTACAATATATTTGTCTTCTACAAATGGAATAGCAACAGGAATGGATACTACTTCAAAGTCAATTTTTAATGAAGGAAATATTTCTATTTATGTTTCTGGAAATAATTCTTCATCTGGTATGAAAGTTGTTACAGGAACAGCTGTTAACTATGGAAAAATAACAACAGTAAACAAAGCGGATGGAGTATCAGGAAGTTCAGATACTGGAAACGATAGATTTGTGTCTGCGATGTATATGATTGGTGTTGGAAGTTTATATAATGGATCTCAAGATGGGACTAAAAAAGGAACAATAGAAGTTATAAGCACAGGCGGAAAAGCTATGGCTATGAATGCCTACGGACAAAACAATTCTGTTATGAATAATTTTATTGGTTCTAATATTTATTTGTCAAGTGTTTCTGGAATAACTTTTGGTATGTTTGCTGATCAATCTGTTGGTGCAACTCTAAATAATTTTGGATATATTAGAACTTTTG
>JBOFDW010000147.1:0-7661 GCA_051647385.1 Fusobacteriaceae bacterium | reverse complement strand
TGTAAAAATAGTTTCTGAGTTAATTTCTGTTCTTTGAGCCTCAACAGAATACCAAATACTACCAAGCTCAGCCACACCATTATTAGAATTTATATTAAGAATCGAACACATCCCTACAAATTTTTTCAATCTTTTGCTATAAACCGAAAAATCTATTTTATTTGGTAAGCCAAAGTTGCTTGCCCACTCTGCCATCTCTTCGACAGTTTTATATGGACCTGTTGGAACATATTTAAACAAATCATAATCTTCTGGCAAATTTTCTGTTGCCGCTTTGAAAAGTTCAGGGATGTGTTTTTCTACATTTAATGGATAAAGTATAATGTTTTGAGATGAAAATTCTTTTGATTCTGGAATCTTCCACATTTTTACTCCTCCACTGTTTATTTTGCCTCAAAATTTAGGCTGATTTTTAATTTTGAAAATTTTAGAGCTTTTTAATTCTCCTCAAAAGTTATATTTTTACCGCCAACTTTATTATTATAAGGAGTACCATCATTTTTTTCATAGTGTTTGAGAGCTGTCTTAACATATTTTGCCCCAAGTAAAATTAGCGGAATATTTATCACTACCATCATCAAGTTCACAAAGTCGCTTATTACCCAAATGTTATCAAGCTGCAACCCTGTCCAAACGCACAAAACACCAAATGGAACAAATATCACAGATGAAATTCCTTTTGTGAAGAAAGAAAATTCTTTCGTTTTTGAAATTTCTGTTGAGCAAACTTCTATGAATGCAATCATCCCAATTACGGTTGAAAATGCAAACAGACCGTAACAAAACGACATGATTATTTGTATTGAATTACTTAAAATTGCTGGGCTCAAAAATCCGACCGAAGTCATAAAAGTATCAAGCTTGCTAGATTTTAAAACTGCAAAATCTACTCCTGGAGTATTCCACACTTGTGCAATTACAACCAGATAGCCAGAGATTGTACAAATTACTATGGTATCTATGAAAACTCCAAAAGATTGTACGAAGCCTTGCTCAACAGGATGTTTTGCATTTGAACTTGCTGCTGCCATTGTAATCGTACCTTGCCCAGCCTCGTTTGACATGAGTCCTCTTTTTATACCTTGTTGCAAAGCTATTCCAAAAGAGCCACCAAAAATTGCATGTGGAGTAAATGCTCCACCGATTACGCTTCTAAAAAACAGAGGTAGCTTGTCTATATTTATGATGATTAGAACTAGTGCAATTAAAAAATATGCTACCGCCATAACTGGAACCATAACGTCTGTAACTTTTGCCACACGCTTTATTCCACCAAAAATAATTGGGATAGTCGTTATAATTATAACAATTCCTATTATGATATAAATAATATCAAACCGTTCGTATGTTACTCCAGTAATTTTGCTAGTCATATTTCCAAAAGCTGTAAACATATGAAAAACTTGCCCAGGGATTGTAAAAAGTGCGTATAAAATATATGCTATAGCAATTAATATTCCAGCTATTTTATAATTACCAAGAAGTTTTCGCCCGTAATATGCAATCCCTCCAACATAATCATCGCCGTCTTTTTCCTTAAAAATTTGAGACAACGTTGCCTCTACAAAACTTATTGCCATACCAAAAAATGCACTGACCCACATCCAAAAAAGTGCTCCAGGACCTCCAGTTGAAACTGCTCCAGTAACTCCCATAATATTCCCAGGTCCAATTCTTGTTGCACTACTTAGCAAAAATGCAGCTAGAGGAGAAAGTCCAAGTTTAGCATTATTTTTAGCCATCAAAATTTTTACGCTCTTCCTAAAATATTTTACCTGAACCATTCCAAGCCAGAAAGTAAAAAATATTCCACTTCCAACGAGCATTATAATAGCTAGAGAAAATTTTCCAATGATTGGAATATTTGCATACCAAGAAAAATTTGTTGGGAAATCCCAAGCCATATCTGTAATTGGCCCTAAGAATCCAAACAAGTCGTTAATATTTTTCAAAATTTGTTCCATGATTACCCCTTTAAAAGTTTTTTACAAATAAAAAATCGATAGCAAAACTATCGACAAATTTTACAAAAATATAAATTAGTACCGCAAAAATTTCACACAGGAAATTTCTGAGAGTAACAAATATAAAATCGCAATATTTATTGATAGCGCAACATTAGAAAACTAATGACAGTTATGTGGATGTTCTCCACATACCCAGCTTTTTTATCAGATAAAAAAGCTTCGGCAACGTCCCCTTTCACCACAAAAATTTCTGTGACTACTCTTGAAAATTGCAACCTCTATCGTAAATTAAAAGTATGTTTTTTATTATAGCACACATAAAAAAATTAAGCAATATTTTTGCGATAATTCTTAATTAAAATTTAATATTAAAATATTAAATTAAATCTCAAGAAAAGTTTAGCGTAAAATAATTTTTTTCTAACACAAAACAAATACTTTGGTGTTAAAGTATTCGAGAAAGATTTTGTAGAGGAGGATTGCTGTGAATTTAAAAGTTTTGAGCTCAAGTTTTATAGGAATGGAAAGTTATCTCGTTGAAGTTGAAATAGATATTGGAACTGGAATGCCAAACTTTTCTATCATAGGACTTGGTGATGCGGCTATAATAGAGAGTAAAGAAAGGGTCAGAACTGCTCTGAAAAATTCTGGTTATCCAGTGAAACCAAAAAAGATTGTCATAAATTTAGCTCCAGCTGCTATTAGAAAAGAGGGTGCACAATTTGACCTTGCAATCGCAATCGGTCTCATGGTGGGATTTGAATTTATAAAAGACCCTCACAAAATTTTGGAGAGATATTTGATTTTGGGAGAACTTTCTTTGAACGGGAAAGTTAATTCCGTCAAAGGAATTATAGGTGCTTCTATTCTGGCAAAAGAACTTGGCTTCACAGGAGTTATAATTCCTGCCGAAAATTATGAAGAGGCAAGTTTTATTCTAGGAGTAGAAATTATTCCTGTTGCAACTTTGAAGGAGCTCAAAGAATTTTTGGAAACAGAAGAAAATAAAAATATAAATATTTATAAAGAAAAAAAAATTTCAGAAAATAATGAGCTTGATATAAATTTTTCTGAGGTAAAAGGACAGCAACTTGCAAGACGTGCAGCAGAAATTGCGGCAGCAGGAGGACATAATGTTTTGATGATTGGAAGTCCAGGCTCTGGAAAATCTATGATTGCAAAGAGAATGCCAACAATTATGCCAGAGCTTAGCCTCGACCAAAAAATAGAATGTACAAAAATTTACAGCATTATGGGTGAGCTTAAAAATAATTTGATTACGAATCCACCTTTTCGTGCTCCACATCACACATCTTCAAAAATTTCTATAATTGGTGGTGGACGAAATGTTCGTGCTGGAGAAATAACACTTGCTCATAACGGAATACTTTTTTTGGACGAGTTCACAGAATTTCCACGAGATACTTTGGACAGTTTGCGTCAGCCAATGGAAGACAAAACTGTTTCCATATCTAGAGTCCATGAAAAGATAACATATCCAACAAAGTTTCAAATAATTTTGGCAGGAAATCCTTGCTTTTGCGGAAATTTATACGACGACAAATCTCTTTGCACATGCAGTGCAGTCCAGATAGAAAGATATAAACAAAAATTTTCAGGTCCACTTTTGGACAGAATAGATTTATATATTCCAATAAAAAAGCTTGATAAAAAAGAACTCTTAATCGAGGCAGATGAAGAAAGTTCTCAGTTGATAAAAACTCGAGTAGAAAATGCTAGAAAAATTCAAAAAGATAGATATCATTCTGATACTTTGAACGCAAATATGAATCAAAAAGAGATCAAGAAGTTTTGCAAAATAAATGAAGAAGACAAAGATTACATGTCCAATGTTATCGACAAGTTCCAACTTTCTGCTAGAAGTTATGATAAAGTTTTGAAAGTGGCGAGAACTATTGCTGACTTGGAGAAGCTAGACAATATTTCTCGTACACATATTTTAGAGGCAATTTCTTATCGTAAAAAAAACTAAACTCATACAAAAAAATTTCAGAAAAATTTTCTGGAATTTTTTTATTTTCAAAATTTATATGAGATAAAATATTTTATTTTTGAGTAAACTTAAAAAGTAGTGTATAATATTTAAAGTAGAAAAAAATCAAGCATAAAATTTAGTAGAGGAATTTTTTCAATGGATAACTGCAACGCAAAGATGTTTATCAACAAAAAATTATTTTTAGAAAATATAGAATACATGGAAAAGATTGGAGGCAAACCTTTGCTCCCAGTTTTAAAATCACACGCATACGGATTCGGATTTTCTCAGATTGCAAAAATTTTATACGAGCGTGGTCACAGAGATTTTGTTGTGGCAAGATTTTGTGAGGCAGAAATTTTGCAGAAATTTCTTGTAGACTCTTCCGTTAGAATAACTATTATGGAAAGCATGTTCGATTTATCCTCTATAAAAAATAATGCTTCATATATTATTTCAATAAATAGTTTAAAAGAACTTGAAGTAGCTCTTGGATATGGTATTCCAAGTTCACGCATGAAAATAAAAATAGACTTTGGGTTTGGGCGGAACGGAATATTTTATAACGAGATAGCAAAAGTGAAAAAAATCATGGAAGCAAAAAATTTAAAATTTCACGGAATATATTCTCACTTTTTTGATATGGAATATGAAGACGGACTAGAACTTATAGAAAAATTTAAAGAAGCTTTAAAATATTTGGGCAAAGAAAATTTTGAAAAAATTGATTTGCAAAATGGCAAGGGTGTAATTAATTATGGGCAACTTGATTTTGTTACAAATATTAGATGTGCACTTCCAACATATGGACTTTATGAGAGAAGTTATTCACAAGTATCTGAGCATGTAAAATATATTTTTTCCCTACGAGTAAAAATTTCATCCATAAAAGATATGAGTCAGTCAAAATATTTGGCGTATGCTCCAATGAAAAAATTTGAGCCATGCAATAAAAAAATTGCCAAAATAAAAATAGGGTATGGCGACGGATTTTTAAAATTTAATGAGGGCACAACTTGCCTCATAAATAATAAAGAGTATAAAATTTTGCTGGTAACTATGGACAATACTTTTGTTGAAGTTGACGAGTATGTAAAAGAATTTGATGAGGTGACTCTTTATCATGACATAAATTCTGTGTCGCAAAAATTAAAAATTGTACCGTATGGGTTGCTGATAATTCTGGGCGACAGAATTGAAAGGGTGGTTTATAACTAATGAAAATTTATTATTTCGATAATTCTGCCACGAGTAATCCTAAACCTGAAATAGTTTATGAGAAAATAAATTATGCCATGCGTGAACTTAACAGCAATTCTGGTCGTGGATCACATAGGCTTGCAATAGAAAATTCACAGAAAATTTATCGTGTGCGAGAACAAATTGCAAAATTTTTTGGGCTAGAAAATTCATTAAATGTTGCCTTCACTTCAAATTCTACTATGTCGCTTAATATTGCCATAAGTGGTATTCTTGACCGTGATGATTTTGTTGTAACAACTTACCTTGAGCATAATTCTGTTATACGCCCAATTTTTAAGATGGTTGATGAGAAAAATTTAAAAGTTTATATTATAAAAAAAGAAAACATGAAACCAGAAAATATCCAGAACGAAAATATAGAAGAAGAATTTGAATCTCTGATTTTAGAGCTCAAAAATTCTGGAGAAAAACTTCCCAAGGCTCTAATTATAAATCATATGTCAAATGTTACTGGCAAATCTGTTGACCTAAAAAAAATCGGAAAAGTTTGTCGAGAGAATAAAATTTTGCTAGTGGTGGACGCGTCTCAAAGTGCTGGTGTAATAAATATTGACATGGAAGAAATGTTTATAGATATTCTTTGTTTCACTGGGCACAAATATTTGTTTGGTATGCAGGGCATCGGTGGAATTTGTGTTAGAGAAGGAGTGAAAATAAATTCCTTGCTCGCAGGTGGGACTGGAACACACTCAAAAGAAAATAGACACCCTCATGAAATGCCAGAACTTTTAGAGGCTGGGACTTTAAATACTCCAGGAATAATTTCTTTGGATGCTGGCATATCTTTTATAAATTCTGTTGGACTTGACAAAATTTATGCACACGAAAAAAACTTGAAAGAAAAATTTTTGAATGGCATAAAAAATTTGCCTCTAAAAATATATTCAAGTTATGGGGAACACGATGGGGCAGTTGTTTCAATAAATATTTTGGGAATACCATCGTCGGATTTATCTTCGATTTTGGATGAAGAATATAATATTATGACACGTAGTGGACTCCATTGTTCTCCACTTATCCATGAATTTTTAGGGACAGAAGATGATGGAGCTGTGAGATTTTCCTTTGGATATTTTAATACAGAAGAAGAAATTAATTATGCAATTGAGTCCATCAAAAAAATAATAAGTCTAGGATAAGAAAAAAATTTAAGATAAAAAAGCAAAAAAATTAGCATGAAAAATTCAGAAAAAAATACAAGAAAATATCAGGAGGTTTTTTGTTGTGAAAAAAAGAAAATTTAATATTCCCAGTTCCTATGCAATTTTATTCATACTGACTTGTTTGGTTGCTGCTCTTACTTGGATTATTCCAGCTGGAACTTACAGTTACATCGACCCGACAGCTGAAATTTTAGAATCAAAAATTGGAACTTATCAAATCGTCGACCAAAATCCACAAGGACTGTGGGAAGTTTTAATTGCTCCAGTGAGAGGTTTTTCTGATGTGAGTAAAATCATTTTATTCATTTTTTCTCTTGGAGGATTTATTTCAGTTATTATGAAAACTGGTTCTATCGATGCATGGATTTCTCACGTCCTAAAAAAACTCAAGGGAAAAGAATTTTGGCTCATACCAATAATGGTCTCTATTTTTGCAATTGGTGGAACAACTTTTGGTCTCGCAGAAGAAACTTTGGCATTCTATGCTTTTTTAACTCCTGTAATTTTAGGTCTAGGTTTCGATACAATTACAACTATGGGAATAATTTTGCTCGGCTCTGGGATTGGGTGTATAAATTCTACCGTTAATCCTTTTATTGTTGGTCAAGCTTCTTGGATAGCAGGAATTTCTATCATAGACGGAATTTTTCTTAGAATTTTAATGCTCATAATTCAAGTTGTTCTAGTAAGCATGATGCTTGTTGCTTATGTGAAAAAAATAAAACAGAATCCTGAAAGTTCTTGCGTGTATGAAACTCATGAAGAAGATTTGGAATTTTTTTTGACAGGTGAAGAAGAAAAAAAAGCAAAAAATAAAAAAGAAAGCAAAGAAGAAAAACATCATCATGCCCATGAATTAACTTCTAAGAGAAAAAAAGTTTTGTGGATGTTTTGCTTCACTTTTTTTCTAATGGTTATTGGAATAATTCCTTGGATGGAAAAATTCAATATTCCTACTTTTGAAAATCTTGCAAATTATTTCAGGCAGATTCCTTATATCGGAAAATTTTTTGGAGTAATAACTCCTTTTGGTGGTTGGGGATTTGAAGAGATGACTCTTTTATTTTTAGTTGCAAGTTTTATCATAGGAAATATTTATGGTATGAGAGAAAAAGAGATAGCACATTTTTTTATTGACGGTGCAAAAGATTTTATAGGTGTGGCTTTTCTTCTAAGTTTTGCAAAGGGAATTGTTATCATAATGACTGACGGAGAAATTATTGCAACCGTTTTGCATTTTGGAGAAACCAATCTTGTAAATTTAGGACAAAT